>NZ_JBFTHX010000019.1:0-122153 GCF_056394465.1 Variovorax sp. 10N432 | reverse complement strand
CAAGGAAATGGTCATGCCGGGCGACAACGTGTCGATCACGGTCAAGCTGATCAACCCGATCGCGATGGAAGAAGGCCTGCGCTTCGCCATCCGTGAAGGCGGCCGCACCGTGGGCTCGGGCGTCGTGGCGAAGATCCTCGACATCTGATTCGAAGCAGCGAAGGAATCACCATGGCTACCAAGCAAAAAATCCGCATCCGCCTGAAGGCGTTCGACTACAAGCTGATCGACCAGTCGGCAGCCGAAATCGTCGATACCGCCAAGCGCACCGGCGCGATCGTCAAGGGTCCCGTCCCCCTGCCGACCCGCATGAAGCGTTTCGACATCCTGCGTTCGCCGCACGTCAACAAGACCAGCCGCGACCAGTTCGAGATCCGCACGCACCAGCGCCTGATGGACATCGTCGACCCGACCGACAAGACCGTGGACGCGCTGATGAAGCTCGACCTGCCGGCCGGCGTCGACGTCGAGATCAAGCTGCAGTAACAGCCTGTCCCTGCACAAGGGCCCGCCCACAGCAATGTGGGCGGGCTTTTTTCATTTCGGGCTCCCGCCGGGTGATCGCGTATCCGCCATGTAACCGCGCGGTATCGCCAAGGCAATGACGCAGCGCGCCTGCCCGCGGCGGCCTAGACTGCGGGCATGGCTGCCCCGGACCGCCGACATCGCGCCACCGACACCCCCGCGTGGACCGACGCGGCCGAGGCGATGTATCGCGCCGCGCGGGCCGTGGCCGGCGCCCATGGCCCGGGCACGATGGCGGCGCTGGTCCAGGAACTGGCGCAGATCCTGGGCGTGGCGACCGTCTTCGTGGCGGTCTTCACCGACGGCTCGCGCAGCACCTTGCGCACGCTGGCCGCCGTGCTCGACGGCAAGATCCTGCGCAACTTCGACTACCCGCTGCAGGGCTCGCCGTGCGCCCAGGTGGTCGGCCGGGCCTTTCGCTTCGTCGCCTCCGGCGTCGCCCGCGAATTCCCGCCGGGCACGATGTTCGCGGCCAAGGGCATGGATTCGTATGCCGCCTTTCCGCTCAACGACAGCGATGGCCGCCCGCTCGGGCTGCTGGTGGCGATGGACCCCCGGCCGATCGAGGACGCGGTGCTGGCCGAGGCCCTGCTGAAGATCTTCGCCAGCCGCCTGATCGCCGAGATCGAGCGCAACAGCGCCGACGAAGCCCTGCGCGCGGCGGCGCTGGCCGTCTCGGCGGCCAGCGGCCGATCGGTCTTTGCCGAGCTGGCGCGCTACCTGGCGACGATCCTGGACGTCGAGATGGCGTTCATCTCCCGCCACCAGTCCGACGACGACGCCTCCTTGCACATGCTGGCGATGGTGAGCGACGGCGAGGTGCGCGAAGGCTACCGCTACCCGATCCAGGGCACCCCGTGCGAGCACGTGCTCGGCCAGCGGTTCTGCGTCTATCCGTCGAACCTGCACACGCTGTTCGCGCTCGACCAGGACGACCGGCTGCTCGGTGCCGAAGGCTATGCAGGCCTGCCCCTGAACGACGCCCACGGGCGGCCGCTCGGCACCATCGGCATCGTCTCGCGCCATCCGCTGACCAACGTCGAGCGCATCGAGTCGATGCTGCGGATCTTCGCCGGACGGGCCGCGGCGGAGATCGAGCAGTTGGGCGCCCGCGAGGCGCTGCAGCGCTCGGAGGCCAGCTACCGTGCCATCTTCGAAGCGTCCGAGGACGCGGTCTTCATCCTAGACTGGTCGAGCGGCGAGATCCTCGACGCCAACCCGAAGGCCTGCGAGGCCTACGGCTGCAGCCGCGACGAACTGTGCCGGCTGTCGCTGGCCGACCTGCGCTCGGGCGAGGCGCCCTATACGGCCGAGCAGGGGCTGGCCCACATGCAGCTGGCCAAGCTCGGGCGCTGCCCGCCCTTCGAATGGCATCGGCGCAGCCCCGACGGCGCGCTGCGCTGGGACGAGGTCCGGCTGAAGCCGGCCATGATCGACGGCCGCCATCACGTCGTGGCCTTCACGCGCGACATCACCGAGCGCAAGGAGGCGCTGGCGGCGCTGGCCGCCAGCGAGGCGCAGTACCGCGGCATCTTCAACGCCTCGGCCGACGCGCTGGTGCTGCGCGCCGCCAACTTCGCCATCGTCGACGCCAACGCCACCTACGAGCGCATGAGCGGCTTTCGGCTGTCCGAGGTGCTGGGCGTGGACCGGGTGCTGGCCAACCCGCCCGAGATCATGGCCACGATCCGGGCCCTGCACGACCAGGCGCTGGCCGGCGAGCCGGTCCGCCTCGAGACCGAGCTGCTGCGGCGCGACGGCGAGCGCTACGACCTCGAGCTGCGCGGCGTGCCGGTGCTGCATCGCGGCGAGCCGCACGTGCTCTACATCGGGCGCGACATGACGCAGAGCAAGCGCGCCGAACGCGCGCTGCGCAACAGCGAGGAGCAGTACCGGGCGATCTTCAACGCCTCCGCCGACGGGCTGGTGGTGCGCGATGCCGGCTACCGCGCGGTCGACGTGAATCCGGCCTACCTGGCGATGAGCGGCTATACGCGCGACGAGGTGCTGAGCGCGACCCGGGTCCTGACGCAGCCCGACCCGGCGCTGCAGCAGCGCCACCGGGCCCAGCATGCCGACATCCTGGCCGGCCGGCCGGTGCGCTTCGAGGTGCCGGGCGTGCGCAAGGACGGCAGTCCCTTCTACCTGGAAGTCAGCGGCATGCCGCTGACCTACCGCGGCGAGCCGCACGTGCTCTATGCGGCGCGGGACATCACGCAGCGCAAGGCCGCCGAAGGCGAACGAGAGCGCCTCGAGGCCCAGCTGCGCCAGGCCCAGAAGATGGAAGCCATCGGCCAGCTGACCGGCGGCATCGCGCACGACTTCAACAACATCCTGACCAGCGTCATCGGCTACCTGGTGCTGGGCCAGGAGCGCGCCGAGACCCTGGGCGACGCCCGGCTGCAGCGCCAGCTGGGGCAGGCCCAGCTCGCGGCCCAGCGCGCCCGCGAGCTGATCGCCCAGATGCTGGCCTTCGCGCGGCGCCAGCGCGGCCAGCGCCGCACCCTGGCCCTGGGCCCGCTGGTCGACCAGACGCTGCAGCTGCTGCGCGCCACGCTGCCGGCCTCGGTGTCGCTCGACTTCGCCACGCCGCCGGCGGCTGGCGGCGACGCGCTGCTGGTTGCGGCCGATGCGGTGCAGCTCGAGCAGGTGCTCTTCAACCTGTGCATCAACGCGCGCGACGCCATCACCGGGTCGGGCTGGATCCGGGTGCGGCTCGGCCGCCGCGGCGGCGCCTGGACCTGTGCATCGTGCCGTGCCCACGCCGACGCCGGCCACTGGGTGGAGGTCAGCGTCGCCGACAGCGGCGGGGGCATCGCGCCGGACCTGCTCGAACGCATCTTCGAGCCCTTCACCTCGAGCAAGGAGGTCGGCCGCGGCTCGGGCATGGGCCTGGCGATGGTGCACGGCATCGTGCACGACCATGGCGGCCACGTGCTCGTCGAGACCGCGCCGGGCGCCGGCTCGGTGTTTCGCGTGCTGCTGCCGCCCGCCACCGGCGCGGCGCCGGACGCGCCCGGCGCGCCGGACGTCCCGGCGACCGGTGAGGCGCTCTGCGCGCGGGTGATGGTGGTCGACGACGAAGTCATGGTCGGCGACTTCATGGTCGAGCTGCTGTCGGGCTGGGGCCTCGAGGTGGTGCTGCAGCGCAGTCCGCTGGACGCGCTGTCCTGGCTGGAGGACAGCAGCCAGCCGCTCGACCTGCTGATCACCGACCAGACCATGCCGCAGCTCGACGGCCTGCAGCTCGCGCAGCGCGCCAGCGGCCTGCGGCCCCACCTGCCGGTGCTGCTCTACACCGGCAACGCCGACGGCATCGACGAAGCGGCGGCCAGGCGCCATGGCGTCTGCGGCGTGCTGCACAAGCCGATCGACAACCAGGCCCTGCATGCGCTGATGAAGGCGTGCCTCGACAAGGCGCGCCGCGGCCTCTGCCCGGGCGCATGAGGACAGGGCCGGCGGATACCGGCCCGATACAAAGGCGCGGCGCCGCGACACGCGGCGAATACCGCGGCCTCGCAGACTGCGTTGCACGTCGTGGCACCGCGCATTCCGCCCGGACGACGGCGATGTTCGCTTCGGCAGTGCGGCCGGACGCTGCGCGATGCGCGAACGCTGATTCCGGCCGCACCGACGAGGAGAGCATTTTCATGGTCGACTTTCAAACCCCCCAAGGCGGCACGATCGGCATTGCCGACGCGCCCATCGCAGCGCTGCGCGAGTCGCTGCGCGGCAGCCTGCTGCTGCCTGAAGACGCCGGCTACGACGCCGCACGCTCGCTGTGGAACGCCATGATCGACCGCCGGCCGGCGGCGATCGTGCGCGCCGCGGGCGCCGCCGACGTCATGAAGGCGGTGAACTTCGCGCGCGAGCACAAGCTGTTGCTCGCGGTCAAGGGCGCCGGCCACAACATCGCCGGCAAGGCCGCGTGCGATGGCGGGCTGATGCTCGACCTGTCGGCGATGAAATCGGTGCGGGTCGACCCGGTGGCCCGCATGGCGCGGGTGGAGCCCGGCGCGCTGTTGTCCGACTTCGACCGCGAGACGCAGGCTTTCGGGCTGTCCACGCCGACCGGCATCAACTCGACCACCGGCATGGCCGGGCTCACGCTCGGCGGCGGCTTCGGCTGGCAGAGCCGCAAGCGCGGGCTGACCATCGACAACCTCCAGTCCGTCGACATGGTGCTCGCGTCCGGCGAGCTGGTGCAGGCCAGCGCGACGCAGAACCCCGACCTGTTCTGGGCCGTGCGCGGCGGCGGCGGCAACTTCGGCGTCGTCACCTCGTTCGAGTACCGCCTGCATCCGCTCGGCCCGCAGGTGCTGGCCGGGCTGATCGTCTATCCGTTCGCCCAGGCCAGGCAGGTGTTCGACGGCTATCGCAAGTTCACCGCCGCGGCCAGCGACGACATGACGGCCTGGATGGTGATGCGCAAGGCGCCTCCGCTGCCCTTCCTGCCGGCGGAGGTGCATGGCAAGGAAGTGATCGTGGTCGCCTTCTGCTGGATCGGGGAGCCTGCCCAGGGCGAGGCCATGGCCCAGACCCTGCGCAGCTTCGGCACGCCCGTCGGCGAGCACGTGGGACCGATGCCCTTCGCCGGCTGGCAGACCGCCTTCGACCCGCTGCTGCAGCCGGGCGCGCGCAACTACTGGAAGTCGCACGACTTCAAGATGCTGAACGCCGATGTCGAGCGCATCCTGTGCGATGCCATCGTCAAGCTGCCGACCGAAGAATGCGAGGCCTTCATCGGGCACCTGGGCGGCCAGGTCAACCGGACGGCCGTTGCCGACACGGCCTATCCCCACCGCGATGCCGAGTTCGTGCTCAACGTCCACACCCGCTGGCGCGATGCCGGCGACGACCGCCGGTGCATCGACTGGGCGCGCGGGCTCTTCGATGCGCTGACGCCGCATGCCACCGGTGGGGTGTACGTGAACTTCATGCCTGAGGACGAGGCCCAGCGCGTGGCGACCGGCGCCTACGGGTCGAACTATGCGCGGCTGGCAGCGCTGAAGGCGCGCTACGACCCGACCAACCTCTTCAGCCAGAACCAGAACATCCTGCCCAAGGCTTGAGCCATCCCGCCCGCCACGCCCGGGGTCGCAGGGCGTGGCGGGCCGGGGAGTTCAGGCGGCCATCGGAAGCGCCATCTCCGGATGCCGCGGCATCGCGTAGGCCAGCGGTGCCAGCGCGCTCTTGATGCGTTCGCCCTGCGCGTCGTCGAGCATCGGGAACAGCACCTTCTGGAAGCGCGGCGCCATCACGCCCGAGACGATGTATTGCCAGCGGTAGGCCTTCAGCATCGTGTCGTGGATCTGCGCTTGCTGCGCGTCGCTGAAGAGCGTGCCGGCGATGGCGCAGAAATAGCGCGCGTCGGCCATGGCCTGCGCCTGCAGGATGCCGTCGACCGCGCCGACCAGCGCGATCAGGTCGTCGACCGCGGCATCGCGCTCGGCGGCGCCGAGCCGCGCGTTCTCGGCGACGAACTCGAGCTCGTCCAAGATCGCGTGCTGCGACTCCTCGCGCCAGTGGAACAGGAACACGTCCTTCCACAGCGGCGACAGGTTGGCATCCGGTTCGATGCTGGCGCGGTAGTGCGCCAGCGTGAACAGCTCGATGTCGAGGGTCAATGCCAGCACGGCCCAGGTGCTCTTGCCCAGCACGGCCTGCGCCACCGCGTTCGGTTGCGCGGTCATGACGTAGCCGGCCGGCATGTCGGCCGCCATCATCTCCTCCAGGCAGCGGAACAGGGCCTGGTGCTTGATTTCCTCGTCGGCCATTCGGACCAGCGCTTCCAGAGCCACCTGGTCGCCGAAGACGTGTTCGCGGCTCAGGTCGATGACCTTCGACGAGATGAACCGTTCGGCCAGGCCGAAGATGTAGGCATAGGTGCGGCCTTGCACCTGGCTCATGAGGCGTTCGTCCTCCGGGCTCAGGAACGCCAGTTCGTCGGCCAGGGTCAGGCCCTTCGGCAGGAAGGTCCTGGCGTAGTCGAACTGGCGGCCGCGAATGACGTCGCGCTCGATGTCCCAGCGCACGCGCTTGGACACCTCGATGACCTTGGCGTAGCGGTCGGTGGGGGTGGATGTCGACATGGTGATGCTCCTTTGCAGATGGAAATGGCGGGGCGGTGCCCTGCCGCGTGTCGGCCCGAGGGCCATGCCGGCCCGGTGCGCTTCGGCGCCGCCGGGTCAAGGCATGGCGGGCAGTCTGGTTGGCGCCGGTATCCGCCGTGCATCCGCGGATCGCGGTTGTGTCGCCGTTGTGTAGCGGGCCCGCGAGAGCGGGCGCGACAGCGCCTGTGCCACGCGTTCGCGCAGGCGGGCGTTGAAGGGGCTTTGCGGCCGGCTGGCGACGCGCTCGCCGAGCAGGCGCTGCGCCAGCGCCGGCTGGTGGCTGCGCAGGGCGGCTTCGAGCCAGGTCAGGTGCAGCAGGTCGCACTGCGCGCGGCTGCCGCCGCAACCGCGCGCCAGCCGCTGCTGGGCCTGCAGCTGCCGTGCGGCGGCCGCATAGCGCTGCCGCCCGAAGGCGATGAAGGCCTCGCACACCGGCAATGCCGCGTCATGCACGGCCCGCCGCAGGTCCGGCGCCTTCCGCGCGCAGTCGCGCAGCGTGTCGAGCAGGCGGCGGGCGCTGGCCCAGCGCTGCGTGGCGACGAAGGCGAGCATGGCGTGCACGTCGTTGAAGGGCCGCAGGCCGGTGCTGGCGCGATCCTCCCAGGCGTCGGCGACCCGTTGCCAGCGGTCCGACACGTCCTGGCCGCGCAGGTGCAGGCGCCACAGCAGGGCCGAGCTGTCGACCAGGGTGGCGGTGTCCGGATCGCGGCAGTCCATCAGCCGGCGGTCGAGGATGCCCAGCACGGCGTCGAGATCGCCCTGGTCGAGGCGGAACAGCGATTCGTGCCAGGACAGGTGGATGGCGAAGGCGGGGCTGTCGGACCAGACGCCGCGCGTGTGGTCGAGCCAGGCGGCGCCGTCGGCGCTGCGCCCCTGCATTTCGAGCGCATGCGCCACGGCGTGCACCGCACCGCACTGGCGGGGCTCGATGCGCAGCGCCTCGCGCCCGACCGCTTCGGCCGACACCGGGTCGGCCGTCTCGGCCAGGCCGAAGGCGTACATCGCCAGCATGTGGCCGTAGCCGGGCTCGTCGGGGTGCCAGTGCCGCAGTGCCGCGACGATGCGCGCGCGCAGCCACTCGGTGCGGCCGAACTGGAGATCGCCGAAATGGGCCACGCGCAGGGCCAGCGTGTCTTTCGGGTCGGCTGCGGCGATCTCGCCGTACAGGCGCAGCGATCGCGCCATGTCCTTGTCGAGCCAGGCCTGGGCGGCGGCGAAATGGGCGCGTTCGCGCTCGCTGGCCCGTGCCAGGTGCGCGCGGGCCGTCTGCAAGGTGGCGGCGAGCGCCGGCAGCGCATCCTCGCGGGAGGCCATCACCAGGCCCGCCGCGCGCAGGCAGTGCGCGGCGGCGAAATCGGGCCGCGCCCGCAGCACCGGTTCGATGACGGCCTGCGGATTTCCCTGCCCGGCATGCAGCAGCTCGAGCGCCCGCCGGCAGGCCGCGTCGGCGGCGGCATCGTCGAACTCGGCGGCGGGCTGCGGAGTGCGTTGCATGGGGCCACTTTGCGGGCCGCTGGTATCGGGCGTGCATCCGCCGGGTGCTGCCGTGTAGCCGTTGCGTAGCGCGCCACTGGTGCAATCGCGACCCCTCGGCGCAGAATCGCGCCATGGACGCGACTGCCCGTCTGCTGATCGTCGACGATGATCCGTCGGTGCGCGCGATGCTGCGCGAGTACCTCGAAAACCACGCTTTCCGCGTCGCCGAGGCCGGCAGCGGTGCCGAGATGCGCGAGCGCATCGAGCGCGAGCTGCCCGATGCCGTGCTGCTGGATATCCGCCTGCCGGGCGAGGACGGCCTCAGCCTGGCCAGGTACCTGCGCGAGCACTACGACCTCGGCATCATCATGGTCACGGCCTCGGGTGACGTGATCGACCGGGTGGTCGGGCTGGAACTCGGGGCCGACGACTACATCGCCAAGCCTTTCGATCCGCGCGAGCTGCTGGCGCGGGTGAAGAGCGTGTTGCGCCGGCTGCAGGCCAAGCCCCCGGCTGAAGCCCCGCCGCCTGCCGCGGCCAAGGGGGCGCGGCAGCGTTTCGGCCGTTGCGAGCTCGACATCGATGCCCGCCGCCTGTTCGAGTCCGACGGCGCGGAAGTGGCCATGACCGCGATGGAGTATGAGCTCCTCCGGGTGTTTCTCGCCAACCCGAACCGCGTGCTGTCGCGCGACCAGTTGCTGATGCACACGCGCAACCGCGAGTGGGAGCCATTCGATCGCTCGATCGACATCCGGATCGGACGCCTGCGCCGCAAGATCGAGCCCGAGCCGGCCGGCGAGCCGCGTTGCATCCGAACGGTGCGCAACGCCGGCTACATGTTCGTGCCGGACGGCTAAAAACAAAAGAATTCGAGTGAAAAAGTGTCGAAAAGTGTCTAAAAAACCAGAAAAGTCTGAAATTTGATAGGATCAGGAGGAATGTGAATTGGGAATTTTCGGATATTGATAGAAGATCAGTCGAAAATTCCATTAGGGAGTTCCGAATGCAGGCAGTGTGGGCAAGGCGAAGCGTGGCAGTGACGGCGGTGGCGATGCTCGCGGCCTGTGGTGGCGGTGGTGGCGGTGGCGGCGGAGGAGGCTTCGTCGGGCTTCCGGTCGCCAGCAGCACGGTCACGCTGAGTGGCACGGCGACCTACGTGTCGATTCCCAACCCCAACGGGGCGCTGGCCTATGGCCAGGCCGCGCCCAAGCCGATCCGCGGCGCCAGCGTCGAGATCGTCAGCGGCGCCTCCGCGGCGGTGATCGCGACCGCGACCACCGATGCCAACGGCGCCTATTCGGTCAGCCTGCCCGCCAGCACCCAGGTGCTGGTCCGGATCAAGGCGCAGATGACCCAGGGCGGATCGGGCGCCACCTGGGATGTGACGGTGCGCGACAACACGCAGTCCGATGCCATCTTCGCGCTCGAGACGCCGTCGTTCTCCACCGGCATCGCGGCCATCACGCGCGACGTCCAGGCGCCGTCCGGCTGGGACGGCAGCCGCTATGCCTCGACCCGTGTGGCCGCGCCGTTCGCGGTGCTCGACACCGTCTACGCGGCGCAGGCCAAGATGCTGTCGGTCGCGCCCGCCACGGCGTTCCCGGCGCTGAAGCTCTACTGGAGTGCCAACAACGCGCCGGCGGTCGGCAATCCCGCACTGGGGCAGATCGGCACCACCTCGTTCACGATGAGCAACGGCGCCCGGGCCATCTACGTGCTGGGCAAGGAAAACGTCGATACCGACGAATACGACGCCTCGGTGATCGCCCATGAATGGGGGCACTACTACCAGTCGGCCTTCAGCCGCGACGACTCGCCGGGCGGCAGCCATGCCCTGACCGACAAGCTCGACCGGCGTGCGGCCTTCTCCGAAGGGTGGGGCAATGCCTGGTCGGGCATCGCGCTGGCGCGCAACAACTACACCGATGCGGTCGGCCAGGGCCAGGGGCAGGGCGCCAACATCGACCTGACGGCCAGCGGTGTCGCCGGCCCCGGGTGGTTCCGCGAAGCCTCCGTCCATTCGATCCTCTGGCGCCTGAACAGCCAGGTCGGCTTCAAGCCGATCAACGACACGCTGACCAGCGCGGCGTTCAAGAACGGCGTGGCCGTCACCTCGATCCATCCGTTCACTGCCGCCTTCGGGGTCGCGGCCCCGGGCAGCGTCTCGGTGCTGACCGGCCTGCTGTCCGGCGAGCAGATCAGCGCCGCCGCGAACGATCCCTTCGGCGTCAACGAGACGAACGATGGCGGCTTGGGCGGCGCGGATGGCGTGCTGCCCATGTACCGGCCGGCCACCGTCAGCGGCTCGACCAGGGCCTGCGTCACCAACGCGGCGGGCGCCGGCAACAAGCTGGGCAGCTACGTCTACCTGCGATTTTCATTGCCGAGCGCCGGGACCCACACGATCACGGTCTCGGGTCCGGCCGCCGCCGATCCGGATTTCGCGCTCTACGCCGGGCGCCAGGTCGACGAAAGCCTGGGATTCGGCGCCACCGAGACCAAGGCGGTCAGCCTGCCGGCCGGCGACAACGTTCTGGTGATCAACGACTACAACAACTCCTCGGCCAACACATGTTTCAACGTCAGCATCCAGTGAAAACCGCAGCGGCCCTGGCCTGCGCCCTGGCGCTGGCCCTGCCCTTGGCCGCCAGCGCGGCCGGTCCGGCCGGCAAGCCAATGACGACCGCGCCGATGAAGTCCAACGGATCCGGCGTCCAGGTCCAGTACCGGGTCGACGGCACGCCCGAGGCCGGCCGTCCGGTGGCGGTGGTGCTCGGATTCGACGGCATCGCCGCCCCGGGCGCCACGGTCCGGATCGCGACCGAGGGCGGCCTGGCCCTCTCGGGCACCGAAACCACCCGCAGCCTGCCGGCGGGGCAGGCCACCACCTGGACCGTCGAGGTGCTGCCTGGCGCCACTGGCATCGGTTACCTGAACGTCTTCACGACCCAGGGCGGGGCGACCAGCGCCACGTCGATCCCGGTGTCCGTGGGCAAGCCGTCGGCCACCATGCCGGCCAGCGGGGCGCTCAAGCAGTCGACCGACGGCGAAAAGATCCTGCCGATGCAGGTGAAATAGGGCGCCTTGGGGCCTGCGCCGGCCCCTCTTGCGTCCTCTCCCGTTCGCGGGCTATAATCTTCGGCTCTGCCTAACTTGCGTCTTTTTGGCGCTTGTTGGAGCAGAGTGCAGAAACTTTACCAACCCTCTTTCGTGGGCCAACGTTCGTCGCCGGCCCAACGCTGTCGCCAATTGAAGTGGCAGCGGCGGAAGAGGACTTCCATTTTTGGAGAAAACAAATGAGTCTGAGCAACTCCCTCGGGTTGCTGGGCCGCAAGGTGGGGATGATGCGTCTCTTCACCGATGACGGGGACGCAGTTCCTGTCACGGTGGTGGATGTGTCCAACAACCGCGTGACCCAGATCAAAACCCAAGAGACCGATGGCTACGTCGCCCTGCAAGTGACGTTCGGTTCGCGCAAAGCATCGCGCGTGACCAAGCCGGCAGCAGGCCACCTCGCCAAGGCGGGTGTCGAAGCCGGTGAAATCATCCAGGAATTCCGCGTGACCGCCGATACGGCCGGTCAGCACAAGGCCGGTGGCGTCATTGCCGCAGGCAGCGTGTTCGCGGTGGGCCAGAAGGTCGACGTGCAAGGCACCTCGATCGGCAAGGGCTACGCTGGCACGATCAAGCGCCACAACATGTCGTCGCAGCGGGCATCGCACGGTAACAGCCGTTCGCACAATGTCCCCGGCTCGATCGGCATGGCGCAGGATCCTGGTCGCGTGTTCCCCGGCAAGCGCATGACGGGCCACCTCGGCGACGTCACCGTGACGACCCAGAACCTCGACGTGATCCGCATCGACGAAGCACGTCAACTGCTCCTGATCAAGGGCGCGATCCCCGGCTCGAAGGGTGGCTTCGTCACCGTGCGTCCGGCCGTCAAGGCCAAGCCGCAAGCCGCTGAAGGAGCCAAGTAATGGAACTCGAACTCCTGAACGAACAAGGCCAGGCCGCGTCGAAGTACGACGCCCCCGAGACCGTGTTCGGCCGTGACTACAACGAAGACCTGGTCCACCAGATCGTCGTCGCATTCCAGGCCAACGCCCGCCAAGGCACGCGCGCCCAGAAGGACCGCGAGCAGGTCAAGCACTCGACCAAGAAGCCTTTCAAGCAAAAGGGAACGGGCCGCGCCCGTGCCGGTATGACGTCCTCGCCGCTGTGGCGCGGGGGTGGCCGGATCTTCCCGAACATGCCTGACGAAAACTTCTCGCAGAAGATCAACAAGAAGATGTACCGCGCCGGCATGGCGTCGATCTTCTCGCAGCTCGCTCGCGAAGGCCGTCTGGCCGTGGTCGATTCGTTGACCGTCGATTCGCCCAAGACCAAGGCGCTGGCCGCCAAGTTCAAGGCGATGAACCTCGAGTCCGTGCTCGTGATCGCCGAAGAAGTCGACGAGAACCTGTACCTGGCCTCGCGTAATCTCGTCAACGTGCTCGTGGTCGAGCCGCGCTACGCCGATCCGGTGTCGCTGGTCCACTACAAGAAGGTGCTGGTCACCAAGGGTGCGGTCGACAAGCTCAAGGAGATGTTCGCATGAGCCGCATGAACCCTACGCCCAAGCAGCGTCAGTTCGACGAAGGTCGCCTGATGAACGTGCTGGTCGCCCCGGTCGTGTCCGAAAAGGCCACGATGGTCGGCGAGAAGTCCAACGCCGTCACCTTCAAGGTGCTGCAGGACGCCACCAAGCCTGAGATCAAGGCCGCTGTTGAACTGATGTTCAAGGTCGAAGTCAAGGGCGTGTCGGTGCTCAATACCAAGGGCAAGTCCAAGCGCTTCGGCAAGTCCATGGGTCGCCGCGACAACGTTCGCAAGGCCTATGTCACGCTGAAGGCTGGTCAAGAGCTCAACCTCGTCGGGGAAGGCGCTTAATCATGGCCGTCATCAAGATGAAACCCACTTCGCCGGGCCAACGCGGCGCGGTGAAGATCTCGCGGGACCACCTGTACAAGGGTGCTCCTCACGCCCCCCTGCTGGAACCGCAATTCCAGAAGGCCGGCCGCAACAACAACGGTCACATCACGACCCGTCACAAGGGTGGTGGCCACAAGCACCACTACCGCGTGGTGGACTTCGTGCGCAACAAGGACGGCATTCCGGCCAAGGTCGAACGCATCGAGTACGACCCGAACCGCACCGCCCACATCGCGCTCGTGTGCTATGCCGACGGCGAACGCCGCTACATCATCGCCCCGCGCGGTCTTGAAGCCGGCGCAACGCTGCTGAGCGGTTCGGAAGCCCCGATCCGCGCCGGCAACACGCTGCCGATCCGCAACATCCCGGTCGGCTCGACCATCCACTGCATCGAACTGCAACCCGGCAAGGGCGCGCAGATCGCTCGCTCGGCGGGTACGTCCGCAACGCTGCTGGCCCGCGAAGGCGTCTACGCCCAGGTCCGCATGCGCTCGGGTGAAGTGCGCCGCGTGCACGTCGAATGCCGCGCCACCATCGGTGAAGTCGCCAACGAAGAACACAGCCTGCGCCAGCTCGGCAAGGCCGGTGTGAAGCGCTGGATGGGTATCCGCCCGACCGTTCGCGGCGTGGTGATGAACCCGGTCGACCACCCGCACGGTGGCGGCGAAGGCAAGACCGGCGAAGGCCGTCATCCTGTCGACCCATGGGGCAATCTGACCAAGGGTTATCGCACCCGTAACAACAAGCGCACGCAAGTCTTCATCGTGTCGCGTCGCAAGAAGTAAGGGTTAGCACATGACTCGCTCTCTCAAAAAGGGTCCGTTCGTCGACCACCACCTCGTGGCCAAGGCCGACAAGGCCGTGACGACCAAGGACAAGAAGCCGATCAAGACCTGGTCGCGTCGCTCGATGGTCCTGCCCGAGTTCATCGGCCTGACCATTGCCGTGCACAACGGCAAGCAGCACGTGCCCGTGTACATCACCGACCAGATGGTCGGCCACAAGCTCGGCGAATTTGCGCTCACGCGCACGTTCAAGGGGCACCCCGCGGACAAGAAAGTCCAGAAGAAGTAAGGAACGACCATGTCTGAAACACGTGCAGTCCTCCGCGGCGTCCGCCTCTCGGTCGACAAGGGCCGTCTGGTCGCTGACCTGATCCGCGGCAAGAAGGTCGATCAAGCGCTCAATGTTCTGCAGTTCACGCAGAAGAAGGCCGCTGTGATCATCAAGAAGGTGCTCGAGTCGGCGATCGCCAACGCCGAGCACAACGACGGTGCCGACATCGACGAACTGAAGGTCAAGACCATCTACGTCGAGCAAGGCGCCACGCTCAAGCGCTTCACCGCGCGCGCCAAGGGTCGCGGCAATCGCATCAGCAAGCCCACGTGCCATGTGTACGTGACGGTTGGCAATTAAGGCTGGAAGAAATATGGGACAGAAAATCCACCCTACCGGCTTCCGCCTCGCGGTCAGCCGTAACTGGTCCAGCCGCTGGTACGCAAGCAACAAAGACTTCGCCGGCATGCTGGCCGAAGACATCAAGGTGCGCGAGTACCTGAAGAAGAAGCTCAAGAACGCATCGGTTTCGCGCGTGCTGATCGAGCGTCCCGCCAAGAACGCCCGCATCACGATCTACTCGGCACGTCCGGGCGTCGTGATCGGCAAGAAGGGCGAAGACATCGAGAACCTCAAGCGTGAACTCGGCCGCCAGCTCGGCGTGCCGGTCGCGGTCAACATCGAAGAAGTGCGCAAGCCCGAAATCGATGCCCAGCTGATCGCCGACAGCATCACGCAGCAGCTCGAAAAGCGGATCATGTTCCGCCGTGCCATGAAGCGCGCCATGCAGAACGCCATGCGCCTGGGTGCCCTCGGCATCAAGATCATGTCGTCGGGCCGCCTGAACGGCATCGAAATCGCTCGTTGCGAGTGGTACCGCGAAGGTCGCGTGCCGCTTCACACGCTGCGCGCCGACATCGACTACGGCACCTCGGAAGCCAAGACCACCTACGGCGTCATCGGCGTCAAGGTCTGGGTCTACAAGGGCGACACGCTGGGTCGCAACGACCTGCCGGCCGTCGAAACGCCGCGTCCCGACGACGAGCGCCGCCCCCGCGGTCCGCGTCGCGATGGCCGCCCGGGTGGCGACCGTCCGGGTTCGGACCGTCGCGGTCCTGGCCCGCGCGCCGGTGCCCGTGGCCCGATCGGTGGCAACACCGCGCCGGCCGATGGCAGCGACAAGCCCGCAGAAGCCACTGGTGGAGCTCCGGCTCAACCGGGTGCAGACTCGAAACCCGCCGTTAAGCGCGTACGCAAAGCCGCGCCAGCTGCAGCAGCTGACGGTGCCAAGACCGAGTGATCGGTCTTAGAACTACGGAGTAACAAAAATGCTGCAACCTGCACGCAGAAAGTTCCGCAAGGAACAAAAGGGCCGCAACACCGGCATCGCGACGCGCGGCAACGCAGTGTCGTTCGGTGACTTCGGCCTGAAGTCGATCGACCGCGGCCGCCTGACGGCCCGCCAGATCGAAGCCGCACGTCGCGCGATCTCGCGCCACGTCAAGCGCGGTGGCCGCATCTGGATTCGTGTGTTCCCCGACAAGCCGATCTCCCACAAGCCCGCAGAAGTGCGGATGGGTAACGGCAAGGGCAACCCCGAGTACTACGTCGCCGAAATCCAGCCTGGCAAGGTGATCTACGAGATCGTCGGCGTGCCCGAAGAACTCGCTCGCGAGGCCTTCCGTCTGGCCGCTGCCAAACTGCCGCTGCGCACGACCTTCGTCGCACGCCAGCTCGGCGCCTGATCGAGGACAACACCATGGCAACACGTAAGAAGAAGGAAGTCGCGGCTCCGGCCAAGACTTCGAAGGCCGCAGTGCTTCGCGACAAGGACGTCGCCGGCCTGCAAACCGAAATCAAGGACCTGCAGAAGGCCCATTTCGGCCTGCGCATGCAGAAGGCCACGCAACAGCTGTCGAACACCTCGACGCTGCGCGTCACCCGCCGCGACATCGCGCGCGCCAAGACCATTCTTGCTCAGAAGCAGCAAGAAGCCGCCAAGTAAGGAGTGACCATGACGGAAGCTAAAAAATCCCTCAAGCGCACCTTGATCGGCAAGGTGGTCAGCGACAAGCGCCAGAAGACCGTGACCGTGCTGGTCGAGCGTCGTGTCAAGCACGAGCTCTACGGCAAGATCGTGGCCAAGACCAGCAAGTACCACGCCCATGACGAAAAGGGCGAGTACAAGCTGGGCGACACCATCGAGATCACCGAAAGCCGGCCGATCTCGAAGTCGAAGAACTGGGTCGTGACCCGCCTGGTGCAGAAGGCCGTTCTGGTCTGAATGTAGTAGCCCCCACGCTCCCCACTGCGTGTGGTTCGCTGCCCCCCGAGGGGGCCGCAGGCCGCCTTGGGAGCGGCCCGGCGCCGGCCTGAGCCCCGCGGCAGACGTCCAACCCGAAAGCGGCCCACAATGTGGGCCGTTTTTCTTTTTCTGGAGTACACACATGATCAAAGTCGGCGATTCCCTTCCTTCGGCCACCCTGCAGGAGTATTCCGAGGTGGAAGGCGAGGGCTGCAGCATCGGACCGAACCCGGTCGACGTCACCAAGGCGGCCGCGGGCAAAACCATCGCCTTGTTCGCGCTGCCCGGCGCCTTCACGCCCACCTGCTCGGCCAAGCACGTGCCGGGCTACGTGCAGCACTACGATGACTTCAAGGCCGCCGGCGTCGACGAGATCTGGTGCGTGAGCGTCAACGACGCCTTCGTGATGGGCGCCTGGGCGCGCGACCAGAACACCGGCACCAAGGTCCGCATGCTGGCCGACGGCAGCGCGGCCTTCGCGACCGCCACCGGCCTCACGCTCGACCTGACCTCGCGCGGCATGGGCGTGCGCAGCAACCGCTATTCGATGCTCGTGAAGGACGGCAAGGTCGCGACCCTCAACGTCGAAGGCCCGGGCAAGTTCGAAGTCAGCGACGCCGACACCCTGCTGGCCCAGGCCAAGGGCTAAAGATCCACCTTGAGGTAGTGCGACCCCGCGATGGGGTTGTGATAGTAGGGCGGCACTTCGGAGAAGCCCAGGTCCTCGTAGAGGGCCCGGGCCGACTCCATGTCGTCCAGGGTGTCGAGCAGCACGCAGGCATAGCCGGCGCCGCGGGCGGCATCCAGGATGGCCTCGGCGAGCTGGCGGCCGAGCCCCACGCCCCTGAACTGCGGCCGGACATAGAGCCGCTTCATCTCGGCGGCATTGGGATAGTCGGCCGTGTCGAGCGGCCGCAGCGCACAGCAGCCGGCCACGTGCGCCAGCTGGCCCTGCGACCTCGCCAGCGGCGCTGCATCGACCGGCACCGCCACTTCGCCGACGTCGACCACCGCCAGCAGCAAGGCACCGCGCGGCTCCGCGTACTCTCCCGGCAGGCTGGCCAGTTCCTGGTCGAAATTCTGGAAGCCGAGATCGATGCCCAGCGAATCGGCATAGTCCCGGAAGATCGCGCGCACGGCGTCCAGCTCGTGCGGCTCGTCCGGCGTGATCATGACGATTTCCGGCGTGTCTGCCAGGGGCAGCGGACGCGACAGGGAATGGCTCATTGGCGGTTCATGGACGCAGCGACGCAATCCAGGTCGCGAAAGCGGCACAGGCCGCGAACACGGCCATCGCCAGCAGGCGCGAGGCGGCGTCGTCGCGGCTCGGCGCCGTGCCGCCGTCAGGGAGCCGCTTGTCGCCGGTGATCATCGGCCGCACCAGCCGCTGGCGCCGGACGCCCACGTAGAACAGCACCGCCAGCACATGGAGGCTGGCCAGGCCGATCACGATCCACTTGCCGATCATTGCATGCCAATAGGTCGCTGCGCTGACGATGGCGCCGGGAACGAATTGCGCCAGCGGCCCGGAGGCGGCGATCTCGTCGTCGGACACGAGGCCGGTCGCGACCTGGACCGCCAGCAGCAGAAGCAGGGCGAACACCGACAGCGCGCCGAGCGGCGAATGGCCGACCAGATGGTCGGGAGGGGCCCGCCCTCGCAGGTAGTCGCGCAGCGAGCGCGGCGAATAGAGAAAGGACGAGAAGCGCGACCAGCGGCCGCCCACGAAGCCCCAGGCGATGCGAAACAGCAGCAGCGCCAGCAGCGCGTAGCCGATCCGGAAATGCCATTCCATGGCGCCGCCGAAGCCGGTCGCGATCTGGGCGATCACGGCCACGGCCAGCGCCCAATGGAACACGCGCGTCGGGAGGTCCCAGATGCGGGTCTGCGTGGCGGGACTGGCGTCCAGCCCCGCGCGCTGCGCCTGGGCCGGGATGGAAGCGGTCATCGGTCGGAAAGAAGCGGCTGGAGGCGCAGATTAGCAAACTTCCGGGGTTCCGCGACCTGCGGGTTGTCTCTAGTCGTATGCGGCGGCAAATCCCTAAACTGGCGCGGCGGCATCGCCCGCGCCCCAGAAGAAGGTCCCACGAATGAAGAATTCAGCCCTGCTGGCCTTGGCGGCCACCTCTTTCGCGCTGGCGCTGCCGGCGTCTGCGCAGTTCGCCAAGCCCGAGGATGCGATCAAGTACCGCCAGAGCGCGATGTTCATCCAGAACCAGCACTTGGGCCGGGTTGCGGCGATGGCGAGCGGTCGGGTCCCCTATGACGCGGCGGCCGCGACCGCCAATGCGGAGGTGGTGGCGATGATCTCGAAGCTGCCCTGGGCCGGTTTCGGGCCGGGCACCGAGGGCGGCAAGGCCAAACCCGACATCTGGAAGGAACAGGCCAAGTTCAAGGAACTCAACGAGCGCCTGATGGCCGAGACGGAAAAGCTCGCAGCGGCCACCAAGGCCGGCAACCTGGACGCCGTCAAAGCCGCGGTGTCGAGCGTCGGCGAGACCTGCAAGACCTGCCACGACACTTTCCGCAGCCGTTGAATACCGCGGCTACGCTTCGGCGAGCAGTTTCTCGATCAGCTTGTGCAGTTCGGCGAAGTCGGGTTCGCCGACATAGCGCTTGACGATCTCGCCGCGCTTGTTGACCACGTAAGTGGTGGGCGTCAGCTGGACATCGCCCCAGGCCTTGGCGACGGCGCCGGTGTTGTCGATCGCGACCTTGAACGGAAGCTTGCGCGTTTCGGCGAAATTGACCACATAGCTGGGGGGGTCGTAGCTCATGGCCACCGCCAGCGTGTCGTAGCCGCGCCCCTTGTACTTGTCGTAGGTGGCGATGACCTTGGGCATCTCGCCGACGCAGGTGACGCAGCTGGTGGCCCAGAAATTGACCAGCGTGACCTTGCCCTTGAGGTCCTCGGTGCTCTTCTTGCTGCCGTCGAGCAGCACGAAAGTCGAGGCCGGCGCCGCCGAGACGCCGGTGTTCAGGTAGACGCCGACCCCGACCGCCAGGGCGAGCGCGACAGCGGCGGCGGATATGACTTTTTTCATGGGCAAGGGATGGAGCGGGCCGCCGGATTTTAGTTCCGATCGGCGGCAGTTCGATAATCGATCTCCCGATGCCCCTGTCCACCCGTTCCCACGCCGCCGCCCTGGCTCTGGCCCTGGCCGGTGCGCTCGCCGGCTGCAGCCCGACCTTCAATTGGCGCGAAGTGCCGATCGGCAGTGAGGGCGTCATCGTCTTGCTGCCCTGCAAGCCGGACCGGGCGACCCGCGCGCTGCCGCTGGGTGTCGAGGCGGTCACGGTGGACATGGCCGGCTGCGAGGCCGGCGGCGCCACCTTCGCGGTGGCCCATGCGGTCGCTGGCAGCCCGGCGCAGGCCGAAGGCTGGGCCCGGGCCTGGCGGGCGGCGACGCGCAGCCAGCTGGCCGGGGCCCCGGCGACCGAGCGCCCGGCCGACTTGCCGCGGGCGGCCTCCGCGCCGCCACCGGTGCGGCTCGACACGCCCGAGGCCGGCGGGCTGCACGTGCTGTGGTTCGCCCAACAGCGCCCGGACGGCGTCTCGCTCTACCAGGCGACCGTGCTCGGCAGGCCGTCGTCGGCCGAGGCGCTCCCCACCTTCTTCGAGGGCTTGCGCCTGCCATGAGCCGTACCGAGGTTGCCTGACGAGCCCGCCCCCGCATAATCGAGAGACCGCCCACCGATCCGCATGACCAGCATTTTCATCATCGCCCACTCGCCGCTCGCCCAGGCGCTGCGCCAGTGCGCGCTGCATGTCTTTCCCGACAGCGAAGCGTCGATCGTCGCGCTCGACGTGCTGCCCAACGTATCGCCGGACGAAACCCTCGCCGCCGCCCGCATCATGCTGGCCCAGATCCAGGCCGCCCCGCGGTCCCAGGTGCTGGTGCTGGCCGACGTGTTCGGCGCGACTCCCTGCAACGTGGCGCAGAAGCTGGTCGATGGCGTCCGCTCGCGTCTCGTGGCGGGGGTCAACCTGCCGATGCTGCTGCGCGCGGTTAGCTACCGCAACGAGCCCCTCGACACGCTGGTGCAGCGGGCGGTCACCGGCGGAACGGCCGGCGTCATGCAGGTGGCCGTGGCGGCGCCGCAGAACCAGGCAAGAAGAAAGCACAGTGACCAAGACATCCGTGACCATCAGCAATAAGCTGGGCCTGCATGCGCGCGCCTCGGCCAAACTCACCAAGCTCGCAGGCAGCTTTCCGTGCGAGGTCTGGCTGTCGCGCGGCGACCGCCGCGTCAACGCCAAGAGCATCATGGGCGTCATGATGCTGGCCGCGGGCATGGGCGTCACGGTGGACGTCGAGACGATCGGCGACAGCGAGCAGGAGGCGCTCGATGCCATCGTCGCCCTCATGAACGACAAATTCGGCGAGGGCGAGTGACCTTCGTCGTCCACGGCCTTCCCGTTGCCCGAGGCATCGCCATCGGGCGGGCGGTGCTGGTGGTTTCGAGCCGCATCGACGTGGCTCACTACTTCATCAAGCCGGAACAGATCGAAGCCGAGATCGACCGGGTCCGCATTGCGCGCAACGCGGTGGCCGAAGAGCTGCTGAAGCTGCAGGCCAACGTCGCGCTGATGGGCCCCAACGACGCGCCGCACGAACTCGCGGCCCTGCTCGAAGTGCACCAGATGCTGCTGCAGGACGAGGTGCTCACGGGCGGCGTCAAGCACTGGATCGTCGAGCGGCTCTACAACGCCGAGTGGGCGCTCACCACCCAACTCGAAGTGGTGGCGCGCCAGTTCGACGAGATGGAGGACGAATACTTGCGCGAGCGCAAGGCCGACCTGGAGCAGGTCGTCGAGCGGCTGCTGCACCGCATGAAGGGCACGGCGGCGGTGCTGGCGCCGACGCCGCCGCGGCGCAAGCGCACCGCCGACGAGGACGATCACCACGACCTGATCGCCGGCGATGCCTTCGATGCGCCGCTGGTGCTGATCGCGCACGACCTGTCGCCGGCCGACATGCTGCAGTTCAAGAAGAGCGTGTTCGCGGGCTTCGTGACCGACGTCGGCGGCCGCACCTCCCACACCGCGATCATCGCCCGCAGCATGGACATCCCGGCCGTGGTCGGCGCCCGCAGCGCCAGCCAGCTGGTGCGCCAGGACGACTGGGTCATCATCGACGGCGATGCCGGGGTGATGATCGTCGACCCGTCGCCGATCATCCTCGCCGAGTACGGTTTCAAGCAGCGCCAGGGCGACCTCGAACGCGGCCGGCTCTCGCGGCTGCGCCACAAGCCGGCCGTCACCCTGGATGGCCAGCGGGTCGACCTGCTGGCCAACATCGAGATGCCCGAGGACACGATCGGCGCGGTCAAGGCCGGTGCGGTCGGCGTCGGCCTGTTCCGCAGCGAGTTCCTGTTCATGGGCCGCGAGGCGCACAACCTCGCGCGGCTGCCCGACGAGGAGGAGCAGTACCAGGCCTACCGGCGCGCGGTCGACGGCATGAAGGGCATGCCGGTGACGATCCGCACCATCGACGTCGGCGCCGACAAGCCGCTGGACGGAAAGCAGCAGCGCGAGGACTACCACCTGAATCCGGCGCTGGGCCTGCGCGCGATCCGCTGGAGCCTGGCCGATCCGGCGATGTTCCTGACCCAGCTGCGCGCCATCCTCAGGGCCGCGGCGCACGGAGAGATCCACCTGCTGATCCCGATGCTGGCGCATGTCAGCGAGATCCGCCAGACGCTGTCGCTGATCGACTTCGCGCGCGCCGAACTCGATAACCGCGGGGCGGTGCACGGCCATGTGAAGCTGGGCGCGATGATCGAGATCCCGGCCGCCGCGCTGACGCTCAAGACCTTCCTGAAGTACTTCGACTTCCTGTCGATCGGCACCAACGACCTGATCCAGTACACGCTGGCGATCGACCGTGCCGACGAATCGGTCGCGCACCTTTACGACCCGGCCCACCCGGCGGTGCTGCGCCTGGTGGCCGAGACCATTGCCGAGTGCCGGCGCCAGGGCAAGGGCGTCAGCGTCTGCGGCGAGATGGCCGGCGACGTCGTCTTCACCCGGCTGCTGCTGGGCCTGGGGCTGCGCAGCTTCTCGATGCATCCCTCGCAGATCCTGGCGGTCAAGCAGGAGGTGCTGCGGGCCGACACCAGCAAGCTCGAAGCCTGGGCGCAGGAGGTGCTGGAGTCGGAGAACCCGGCGGCGGCGCTGGTGCGAACCTAGCCAGAGGAATTCGGCGCCGTGCAGCGGGACGCGCAGTCCTGCGAGGGGCTTCTGCAAAGAAAGGTCGCTGCCGCCCGAGCCTCGATGCGCGACGGCCGGGGCGTATCGAATGAAGAGGTCGAGGCCGAATTCGCCGTCCGGCGCGCAGGCGCGTGAAGTGGTCTGGACGCCGGAAGCCCTGCAAGACCGGCCGCGACATCTGGGACCATATCGTGACCGACAATCCGGCCGCTGCGGCCCGGATGGACGCGCTGTTCAGCGAGGCTGCGGACAGACTGGCCGACCACCCGAAGTGCTTCTGCGCGTCGACGCGGGCAAGCTCGAGGCCTGAGTGCCCCGCGCAATCCAGATTCCAACGAGGTTTCGGCAAATCGTGTCGCATCGGGTCCACGCAGCTTCTCGCGCGGTCCCGATGGCGCGCGGAAATTTCGGAAGCACATGCTTCCTCCCGGATGCTCCGGGCGCGGGGACTAGGCTCGGTATCTCGATCATGGCCGGCTCTTCACGCGGAGAGGTGGGCCAGCCACTGTCGGGACAACACACGAATCAACGGAGATGCCAGTGTCCGAGCTTGCACCGGAAATGAAGGCCTATCTGAGCTCGGAAGAGCAAGGAGGTTTTTGCGCCAGGATCGCAGCGTCGATCGATTTGGCGCGGCGACAGGTCTTTGTGAGACAAATGGCCATTTTTGCCTGGAGCAATCAGGAACAAGTCCGATTCAAAAAATGGTTTGGAACCACGGACGACATGGCGGCCGCGAGAATCCAACAAGGGCTCATTTGCATGAAATCAGTACTGGAAAAATTGCGGTGCGATGATTTCTTGCCGCGAACAGCTGAGATGTTCATCGGGCCCTTGCTCTCGCCAAATCAGCGCCCGAGCGGGCGCTCTACAACAGCGACAATGTAGCTGGCTACGTCATGGCGGACGAATGAAGCGACGTGCATGCATTTTTATTTTGGCTTCGCTCATTGGGGCGGTTCACGGTGCATGTTCGCGTGGCTCGGATCTCGATGTTCATTTCGAGGTGAATTCCGATGAGTTGAGGGTTGCCGAAGTCAAGCGCCTGGCGAATTGGCGCATGGACAACCGGACTCGCTTCCCGGTTCAAGACCTGCTCATCATCGTCGGCAGTGCCGAAGCCACGGAAAAAAATGCCAGCGATCTTGCCGAGAGGCGCTCGGCTGTCGTGGCGGAATATTTCCGGCGGACAGGCTATAACGAGGCCGAGATCATCATCAAGCACATGGTTTACACCCAGGAAGCCGGTCGTTTCGGCGAAGGCTTCAAACGTGTGGAGTTGGAGATGATCCCGGCCTGCACGAATCAAGGTGAGATCGCCCCTGCATCGGGCGCCATGCCCCGCCAGGGACCCCCTCGCTCGCAATAAAACGAAACACGCCGAAACCGCCGCGAAAGGACTTCGGCGGGCCCCGCGCCGACCATCGAGTCTTCCGGATCACCCCGATCCCCTCTGAAGGAAGACTCTCATGAAACGCTGGTTCAAACGATCTCTTTTCGGCATCGCCGGTGCCGCCCTGCTGGCCGGCAGCCTGGCCGGATGCGGCGGCCATCGCTACGGCTGGAGCGGCTCCGAGCAGGACCGGGCCGAATTCCGGGCCCGGATGGTCGAACGGGTGGGCAGCAAGCTCGAACTCGACGCCGCCCAGAAGCAGAAACTCACTGTCCTGGCCGAGAAGCTGCAGGCGCAGCGGGCGGCGCTGCGCGGCGGCGGCGACCCGCGGGCTGAGTTCCGCAGCCTGTTCGCCGGCGCCAAGCTCGACCAGGCGCGGGCGAAGCAGCTGGTCGACGACAAGACGGCCGCGGTGCAGGCGGGCAGTCCGGAGGTGATCGCCGCGGCGGCGGATTTCTTCGACAACCTGAACCCGGCCCAGCAGCAGAAGGTGCGTGACTTCATGGACCGTCCGCGCTGGGGGCGCCGTGGCTGAGGCCCCTGTCGCCTGGGGGGCGGCCGGGCGCCGTCCGAGACCGGCCGAATCCGATGCGGTGCCGGCGGCAGGCGCCGCCAGTGGTGGCGTGCGCCTGCTGCTGCGGCTCGAAGGACTGGTCGTGCTCGCGGCCTCGCTGGCCGGCTATTCGCAGCTCGGCGCCGGCTGGGGCTCTTTCGCCTTGATGTTCCTGCTGCCCGACCTGTCGTGGCTCGGCTACCTCGCCGGCCCGCGCCAGGGCGCGGCGGCCTACAACGCGGCCCATTCCTACCTGGGGCCGGTGGCGCTGCTGGCGCTCGGCGGCCTGGGCGGCCAGCCGGTGGCGCTGGCGCTCGGGCTGGTCTGGTGCGCCCACATCGGCTTCGACCGGATGCTGGGCTACGGGCTCAAGTACGCGAGCGGCTTCGGCCACACCCACCTCGGCCGTCTCGGACCCGCGGACCCTTGGTGAGCGGCGCAGGCGGTGGGCCAAAATGCAGCGGATGCGCATCCTCCTGATCGACGACGACGAGCACCTCGGTGCCCCGCTGGCGAGCTACTTCGCGCGCTTCGACTTCGCGCTGGACAGCGCCAGCCGGCCGAGCGAAGGCCTGGCGAAGCTGCGCGCCGGGCACTATGACGCCGCGATCCTCGACGTCATGCTGCCCGAGATGGACGGCTTCGCGCTGTGCCGCGAGATCCGCCGGGAGAGCGACATCCCGATCGTCATGCTGACGGCGCGCGGCGACGTGATGGACCGCGTCGTCGGCCTCGAGATCGGCGCCGACGACTACCTGCCGAAGCCCTTCGAGCCGCGCGAGCTGGTGGCGCGCGTCCAGACCATCCTGCGGCGCCGGCGCGCCGTGGCGCCTCCCGCGGCGGCGCCGCAGCAGCGGCTGTTCGAGGGCCTGGCGATCGACCTCGACAAGCGCGAAGTGCTGCGCCACGGCGAGCGGATCGAACTGACCGGCACCGAATTCGAATTGCTGGCACTGCTGGCCGACCCGCCCGGCCGTGTCTGGAGCCGCGACGAGATCCTGAACCGGCTGCGCGGCCACGAGGCCGAGCTCTACACGCGCGCGGTCGACATCGTGGTCAGCCGGCTGCGCAAGAAGCTGGAGCCGCTGGACTGCATCAAGACGCTGCGCAATGCCGGCTACGCCCTGGCCGTCGGGCGGAGCACGCCGCCGTGAGGCCGGCAGGCCCGGGGCGCTCGCGCCGCTGGCGCCACAGCCTGCGGCATTCGCTCAGGGTGCGCCTGATCGTGGTGTTCGTGCTGCTGGCGCTGGCGATGACCGCGGTGTTCCTCGGCGGCGCGCAGCGGGCCTTCTCGACCGGCTGGCGCGACGCTGCCCGGCCGGTCGTGGCCGACTACATGGACCGGATCGTGACCGAACTCGGGACGCCCCCAGATGTCGCCCGTGCCCAGGCGCTGGTCGAACGGCTGCCGATCTCGATCCGCATCGAAGGGCCGGCCGTCAACTGGGATTCGCACCCCGACAGCCATCGCTTCGGCTTCGGCCCTCGCGGCGATTGGCTCAGCCGCACCACGGCGGATGGCCATCGCGTGAGCTTCGGCATCGGCACCTTGCCCTGGCAGCGCGAGCCCCAGGGCATCGGCTGGATCACGCTGGCCCTGCTGCTGGCCCTGATCGCCCTGGCCTATGCCTATGTCCGCAAGCTGCTGCGGCCGCTCGACGACATCCGCGCCGGCGCCGAGCGCTTCGGCCGCGGCGCCTTCGACACGCCGATCCCGCTGCGCCGTCGCGACGAGCTCGGCGACCTGGCGCAGCGGATCAACACCATGGCGCACGACATCCAGGCCATGCTCGATGCCAAGCGCGGGCTGCTGCTGGCGCTGAGCCATGAGCTGCGTTCGCCGCTGACCCGGGCCCGGCTCAATGCCGAGCTGCTGCCGGCGACGCCCGAGGGCGCGGCCGAGCGGGCCGCGCTGCTGCGCGACCTGGCCGAGATGCGCGACCTGATCAGCGACCTGCTCGAGAGCGAGCGGCTGGCCAGCCCGCATGCCGCGCTGCAGCGCGAGTCGGTCGACCTGGTGGCGCTGGTGCGCGAGGTGGTGGCCGAGCACCCCGAGGGCAGCCGCGTGGCCGCGGACCTGGCCGAGGGCCTGCCGGCCCAGGCGCTGGACCGATCGCGGCTCAAGGTGCTGGTGCGCAACCTGCTCGACAACGCGCTGCGCCACGGCGCCGGCGCGGCCCAGCCGCCGCGCATCGCTTTGCGCGGTGACGACGCGGGCGTCGAACTGGAAGTGCGCGACTTCGGGCCCGGCGTCGACCCGGCGCAGCTGGTTCACCTGACCGAGCCCTTCTACCGCACGGACGGAGCGCGCCAGCGCGCCACCGGCGGTGTCGGCCTCGGCATGTACCTGTGCCGGCTGGTGGCCGAGGCGCACGGCGGCAGGCTCGCGGTGCGCAATGCACAGCCGGGGCTGGCGGTCAGCGTCTGGCTGCCTGGCGCCTGAAGTCGCTCGGCTGAAAGCGACCGGGCGTTGTCGCCTGCGCTACCGACCGCCGGGCGGCTTGGGTCTACGATGCGCCGGCATCAGACACCCCAAGGAGACCCGCGCATGAGCACCCTCACCAATCGCCAGGTGCGCCTGGCCAAGCGACCCGAAGGCGCCGCGACGCGCGACAACTGGCAGTTCACCGACGAGCCGGTCGGCGAACCGGCCGAAGGCGGCGTTCTGGTCCAGACCCTGTCGCTCTCGCTCGACCCGGCGATGCGAGGGTGGATGAACGAAGGCAAGAGCTACATCGCGCCGGTCGAGATCGGCGCCGTGATGCGTGCCGGCGGGGTCGGCCGCGTGGTGGCCTCGCACAACCCGGCCTTCGCGGTCGGCGACACCGTGTACGGCACGCTCGGCGTGCAGCAGTACGCGCTGATCCCGCAGGAAGAGATCAAGCGCAACGGCCTGGTCAAGATCGACCTGCGCGCCGGCACCATCGGCCAGTGGCTCAACGTGCTGGGCATGCCGGGCATGACCGGCTACTTCGGCCTCATGGACGTCGGCCAACCGAAGCCTGGCGAGACCGTCGTGGTGTCGGGGGCCGCCGGCGCGGTCGGCCAGACCGTGGGCCAGCTGGCGAAGATCAAGGGCTGCCGCGTGGTCGGCATCGCCGGCGGCGCCGCCAAGTGCGACTGGGTCGTGAAGGAACTCGGCTTCGACGCCTGCATCGACTACAAGGCCGGGCCTTCGGCCGTGCGCGAAGGCCTGAAGGCCCATTGCCCGAAAGGCGTCGACATCTATTTCGACAACGTCGGCGGCGACATCCTCGACACGGTGCTGGTGAAGCTGGCGCGCGGCGCCCGGATCATCATCTGCGGCGCCATCAGCCAGTACAACAACACGACGCCGGTGCAGGGCCCGAAGAACTACCTCAGCCTGCTGGTCAACCGCGCGCGGATGCAGGGCATCGTCGTGTTCGACTACGCCGACCGCTATGGCGAGGCGGTGGCCGAGCTGTCGGGCTACCTGAAGGACGGCCGCATGAAGAGCCGCGAGGACGTCGTCGAGGGCATCGACACCTTCCCGGAGGCGCTGACCCGCCTCTTCACGGGAGAGAACTTCGGCAAGCTGGTGCTCAAGGTCAGCGACTGATCAGCGGGCCCGCGTCCCCATCACCGCGGCGCTGATGATCAGCACCGCGGCCAGTGCGATGCTCCAGCTGAGGGCCCGGCCGGTGACCAGCATCAGCAGCGCGGTCGAGGCCAGCGGCGTGAGGTAGCTCAGGATGCCGATCTGCCGCGCATCGCCGCGCTTGAGCGCCAGGTCCCAGAAGAAGAAGGCGGCGCCCAGCGGGCCCAGCCCGCACAGCACGACCAGCATCCAGTCGCGCGGCGACAGCGTGACCGAAGGTTCGAGCAGCGCATGGCAGACCAGCGAGAGTGCCCCCGACAGCAGGCCGAACAGGCCGATCGCGGTGGTCGGGAAGGCCGGCACGCGCTGCGTCCAGAGCGAATAGCTGGCCCAGATGAAGGCCGAGCCCAGCGCTGGCAGGAAGCCCCAGTACGAGCTCGCGCCCGCCGCGCCGGCGCCGCCGCGCGCGCCGAGGATCGCGATCGCCGCGCCGGCGAAACCCAGCAGCGCCGCCAGCACGTGCAGCGGACGCAGCGACATGCCGGGCAGCAGCACCGGCGCCAGCACCACCATGAACAATGGCCAGAGGTAGTTGACGAGGTTGGCCTCGACCGGCGGCGCATGGCGCAGCGCGATGAAGAGCAGGAAGTGGAAGCCGAACAGGCCGTAGACGCCGAGCGCCAGCGTGCGCGGCGGGATCGCCCAGGCCTTGCGGTCGCGCAGCGCCAGCGGCCAGCTCATCGCACTGCCGATCACCAGCGCGAGCCCGGTAAGCAGAAAGGGCGGCAGGTGCGAAAGCGAGGTGCCCAGCGAGGCCAGCGTCGCCCAGAGGGCGATCGCGGCGAGGGCATGGAGGGTCGACGACATGGCCGCCGAGCTTAAGCGCTGCGATCGTCGCGAATCGACGGGACGTCGTCGCGCGACGAGGGTTCGAGGCTTCAGCGCGCGCTGCCCGAACGCCGCATCGCTGCCGTCAGCGCCGACGGCGATCGATAGCCTGTTCTGCGGGCGGCTTCCGCGACGCCGATGCCGCGATCGCGCAACTGGCGCGCATGCAGCAGCCGTTGCGCGCGCAGCCAGTGCATCGCGCTCACGCCCTGTTCGTCGCGGCAGCGCTGCGCGAACTGGCTCGGGCTCAGGCAAGTGACGGCTGCGAGATCCGCGACGCCGAGCGGGCGATGCCAGCGGCTGCGCGCCCAGTCCGACAGACCCTGCCAGTCGATCGCGCGACGGCGGCCGTTCGGCACGATCGGCCCCCAGGCTTCGAGCAGCAGTGCCGGTGCATGGTGCAGGGCGGAGGCCGAGGTCGAGGGCGCTGAAACGCATAGCGCCAGATAGCGCGCCAACGCCAGCAGTTGCGGTGCCAGCGGCGCGCGGCCGGCGCATTGCGCCCAAAGGTCCTGGGCGGTGTCGAGGATGAGGCAGCGGCTGCCGTCCTTCGATTCGAAATCGTGCCGGTCGCCGGGCGTCACCACCCAGCCCTCGCCAGCGCCGACGCGGCGGCCCCGGCCTTCGACTTCCAGGTCGAGCACGCCGTCAATGCCGATCAGAACCTGGAAATGGTCGTGCGCGTGGCTGCCGCGCGAGGCGCCGTAGCGCCGCAGCGAAAGTCCCAGCGATGTGGAGTCCGGGGTGTCCATGGAAGTCGACGGATTTTCTCCCGCGCATGCGGCCCTGTCACCCCAGCCGCAGCAGCAGCGCCGAGGCGCCGCACACCAACAGGAACGGGATGCTCAGGCGATGGAATTCGCGCAGCCCGTTCGGCACCTTCGCCAGCCGCAGCGCGATCAGGTTGGCGAGCGAGCCCAGCACGCAGCCGAAGCCGCCGACGCTGACGCCCGCGGCCAGGGCCGGCAGGTCGTGCACGAAGGGATCGAGCACGATCGTGGCGGGCACGTTGCTGATGAACTGCGAGGTGAAGATCGCCGCCAGGTAGGCGCGCCAGCCCTCGCCGATCGGCAGTCCGCCGAGCAGGGTCGCCACCGCCGGCAGTTCGGCCAGTTGCCGCAGGTCCACGAACATCAGCGCGATGATCGCGAGCAGCGCCCAGTCGACCCCCAGCAGCACCCGCGGGCGCAGCAGCAGGAAGGCGCCGAAAACCACGCCGAGGCCTGCCAGCAGCCAGTGGCGGTCGAGCGCGATCACGAAGCCGACGAACAGCAGGCCCGACAGCGCCAGCAGCCGCGGCTGCACCGGCGCCGCTTCGGTCGATGGCTTGAGCGCGATCGGGATCCGCGGCACGCCGAACCAGATCGCCGCGAAGAGCCAGAACAGCATCACCCCCACGGTCGGGCCCATCATGGCCACGAAAGACAGGAAGCTCTCGCCCGAGCGATGCCAGAGGAACAGGTTCTGCGGGTTGCCGATCGGCGTCAGGGCCGAGCCGGCATTGACCGCCAACGCCTCGATCACCACCAGCCTTGCCAGCGGCAGATGGGCCTGAGTCGCCAGCACCCGCGTGAGCGGCACCAGCAGGAACAGGCTGACGTCGTTGGTCACCAGGGCCGACAGAACGGCCGCGCTGGCGGCCAGCAGCAGCACCAGGCTGCGCAGGTCGTCCGTGCGCGCCAGCAGCCGCGCCGCGGCGGCCTGCAGCATGCCGCTGCGCTCGACGCCCTGGGTGATCGCCAGCAGCCCGGCCAATGCCCCGATGGTCTGCCAGTCGACCAGCCGGAGGTAGTCCATCGGTGCGCGCGGCCGGACCAGGGCGAAGAGGACGGCCGCGGCAATCAGCACCCAGAGCAGGCCGTTGCCGCCGCCTTCGTGGGGCGCGGCCTCCGGGGTGGGTTCAGCGCGCGACGAGTTCACGCAGTTCGCGCTTGAGCACCTTGCCGATCGCGCTGCGCGGCAACTCGTCGATGAACTGCAGGCGAGCCAGGCGCTGGGTCTTGCCGAGCTGGTCGTTGGTCCATTGCAGGATCGTGTCGGCGGCCGTGTCGTCGCCGGCCCGGCGCACCACGAAGGCCACCGGCGTCTCGCCCCATTGCTCCGACGGAACGCCGACCACCGCGACATCGGCCACTGCCGGATGGGCCCGCACCACGGTCTCGAGGTCGCTCGGGTAGATGTTGAAGCCGCCGCTGATGATCATGTCCTTCTTGCGGTCGAACAGCGTCAGGAAGCCGTCGTCGTCGAAGCGGCCGACGTCGCCGGTGCGGATGAAGCGCTTGCCGCTCGGGTCGAACCATTCGGCCTCGCGCGTCTTGGCGGGCTGACGGTGGTAGCCGACCATCATGCCGGCCGAATGCCCGACCACTTCGCCCGCTTCGCCGCGCGCCACCTCGCGGCCTTCCTCGTCGATCAGCCGGATGTCGCTGCCCTCGGCCGGCTGGCCGACGGTGTGCAGCTTGTCGGGGTGCAGGTGGGCTTCGAGGATGCAGGTGCCGCCGCCTTCGGTCATGCCGTAGAACTCGATCAGGCCGCCGGGCCAGCGCTGGAGCACGTCGGCCTTGAGGGCCGCATTGAAGGGCGCGCTGGTGCTGAACTTGTACTGGAAGCTCGTCAGATCGTGGGCTCCGAAATCGGGCCGGGCCATCAGGCGCTGGTACTGCACCGGCACCAGCATGGTGTGCGTGACGCGGCGGCTTTCGGCGAGCTTCAGATACGCCGCCGCATCGAACTTCGGCATCAGCAGCACGCAGCCGCCGAAGGCCAGGGTCGGGAAGAACACGACCAGCGTGGTGTTGGAGTAGAGCGGCGTCGACAGCAGCGTGACCGTCTCGGGGCGGTACTCGTACCTGGCGCCGCGCTGCACGTGCGCCCAGCGCATGCCGTGGCCCTGGACGATGCCCTTGGGCTCGCCCGTGGTGCCGGAGGAATAGATGATGTTGAAGGGCGACGAGCGCTGCAGCTCGACCGCGGCGGGCCGAACGCCCGCTGGTGCGAGCCAGGCCTCGAAGTCGCCGCCGGCGGCCGAGCCGTCGAGCGCGAGGCGCGGGATGGCGTCCGGTGCCGCCGGCCCGATCACCTCGGCCGCCGCCTGGTCGACGAACAGGATGCGCGCGCCCGCATCCTCGATCATGCGCGCGAGGCTGGCTTGTGTGGAGCCGGGTGCGAGCGGCGCGACCGCGACTCCGGCGCGCAGTGCACCCAGGAACACGGCCGCGTAGTTCACGCTCGATGCGGCGCAGATCGCGATGGAGTCGCCGGCCGCCAAGCCGTCGCGCTGCAGGCTGGCGGCGATGCGGTCCATCAAGGTGTCGAGCGCGCCGTAGCTCAGTTCATGCGTGGCGTCGGCCAGGGCGGGCCGTTCGGGCGCTTGCTGGGCATGGATGGAGATCAGTTCGGCGATCAGGCCGAAATCGCGCTGGATGGCGGCTTCGAAGTTGCTCATTTTTCGGTGGCTTCAATGGATCAGCGGTGGCCGCAAGGGCTGCGCAATCTTACGCGTCGCACCCGTGGAGGGCGGCGGGTGCGATTACGACTTTTCTGATTTCCTTGCCTCTCTCCGACCCCTAGCATCCTGCGTTCGGTCGAGTTCAATCAGCTGTTTTTCCAGGAGTTTCATGTCTTCCAAGAAGGTCAGGGTGGTGGTCCAGGGCGGCGACGGCAGGAACGTCGTCCAGGACCTTGCCTTGCACGGCCAAGCCCCCCGGATCAAGGTCCAGCCCAAGGTCAAGTACCTGCTCCAGGGCCATGACGATGGGTTGGGGCCCGAAAACGTCACGGCGACCCGGGTCGGCCACGATCTGCATATCGCGCTCGAAGGCGAATCGAGTCCGGGCCTGATCCTCGAGGACTACTTCTCCGGGTCGGATGTCGAGGGTCTCTTCGGCGGCGCCGAGGACGGCCGGTTGCACTCCTACGTGCCCACCGATGGCGGCGAGATCTTCGATCTGGCCGAAGGCGAGCCACTGCCACTGGGCCTGGGCAGCGAATCCCACGGCGCCGGCGCACCCTCTCTGATCGCGGACAGCCAGGACGGCGGCTTCGGCTTCCTGCCGCTGGCGCTGCTGGGCGGGCTGGCGGGGCTCGGCCTAAGCGGGGCTTTCGGTGGTCGCGGCCCCGATGGGGTCGATCATCCCGCCGGGGAGGCACCGGCGCCGTCGGCGCCGCTCGAACCCGAGGCGGACGCCCCTGCCGCCGAGGACCTCAGCCACCTCGTCACGGAGACCGGCGAATTCGCAGGCCTCGTCTTCGACGTCCAGGCGGGCAGCGAGGTGGACGGAGGCTCGGGCGACGATCTGATGAGGATCACCGCGACCGACTTCTCCCGGCTGGATGGCGGTGGCGGCATCGACACGCTGGTGCTGGATGGCAGCGACATGCGTCTCGACCTCTCGGCACTGGGCTCGAAGGTGCAGCACATCGAGAGGTTCGACCTCGGCGCGGGCCACAACACGCTGGCGCTGAAGGCGGGCGATGTGCTGGCCAACGGACAGCCCGACATGGTGCTGGAAGACGGCAGGACGCAGATGGTGGTCAACGGCGCGCAAGGCGAGGTGGATCTTCTCGACGGCGTGACCGACGGCTGGAGCAACCATGGCGCGGCCACCGTCGGGGGCGTGACCTACAACGTCTACACCAACCTGGCAGGCACAGCCGAGCTACTGGTCGAAGACCGGGTGCAGGTCGCGATCCTGTAGGCGGAACTTCAACCTTCTTGAATCCCGCAGAGGCTCCTTCGAGCTTCTTGCGTCTTCTCATGCATTCGAAATCCATTCCTTCCCTTGCGCGCCGGGGCGCCGGCCGCCGGTTCCTTGCTTCGGTGCTGTCGCTGCTGTGCCTGGCGGCCGCGCCGGCTGCATCCGCGCGGAGCGGCCCACGCGACGATGGGCCGGTCTACGTTCCGGTGCCGGCAGTTGCGTCGCACCAGGCCCAGCTGATTCTCTTCCGCGGCGCGGCACCGGATGCCGAAGTCGGCAAGCGCGGCCTCGGCGCGCATGTCTACGTGGACGGTGAGTTCCATGGCGCCCTGCTGCCCAACGGCTGGACCCGCCTGTGCGTGGCCCCCGGCGATCATTCGATCGAGGCCTACGTGGGCGACGCACCCCTGTACCGGGGTAAGGCGCGGCCGGCGACCCGTGTCAGCCTCGAAGGCGGCAAGACCTATTTCGCGGGCGTCCTGGAACAAGGCGCTGTGGAGCTCCGGCCCTTCCGTCGCGCCGAAGCCGAGGGGGCGCTGGAGGGCAAGCGCGAGCAGCGCCACCTGCTCAGCCGCGCGAGCGCGGTGGTGCGCTGCGAGGGTCGGCCTGCATCGGCCTCGCTCCAATAGGTATGCAGTTCGAGGATCGCGGCGCGCGACCGGACCCTCGTCCTTCGCCCTAGACGCCCGCGGCGTGCGCCTGCTGGTCCGCGTGGTAGCTCGAGCGCACCATCGCGCCGACGGCCGCATGGCTGAAGCCCATCTTGTAGGCCTCTTCCTCGAACATCTTGAAGGTGTCGGGATGCACGTAGCGGCGCACCGGCAGGTGGCTGTTGCTGGGCGACAGGTACTGGCCGATGGTCAGCATGTCGATGTCGTGGGCGCGCATGTCGCGCATCACCTGCAGGATCTCTTCGTCGGTCTCGCCGAGGCCGACCATGATTCCGCTCTTGGTCGGCACGTCGGGGTGCAGCGCCTTGAACTTCTTCAGCAGGTTGAGGCTGAACTGGTAATCGCTGCCCGGCCGCGCTTCCTTGTAGAGGCGCGGTGCGGTCTCGAGGTTGTGGTTCATCACGTCGGGCGGCGCGGCCTTGAGGATCTCCAGCGCGCGGTCGTCGCGGCCGCGGAAGTCGGGCACCAGGATCTCGATCTGCGTCGTCGGCGAGAGCTCGCGGATGTTGCGGATGCAATCGACGAAGTGCTGGCTGCCGCCGTCGCGCAGGTCGTCGCGGTCGACGCTGGTGATCACCACGTACTTCAGGCGCAGCCTGGCGATGGTCTTGGCCAGGTTCAGCGGCTCGTCGGTGTCGAGCGGGTCGGGCCGCCCGTGGCCGACGTCGCAGAACGGGCAGCGCCGGGTGCACTTGTCGCCCATGATCATGAAGGTGGCCGTGCCGTTGCCGAAGCACTCGCCGATGTTCGGGCACGAAGCCTCCTCGCACACCGTGTGCAGGTTGCTCTCGCGCAGGATCTGCTTGATCTCGTAGAAGCGGGTGGTCGGCGAGCCGGCCTTGACCCGGATCCACTCGGGCTTCTTGAGCACCTCGCCCTGCACCACCTTGACCGGGATGCGCGACAGCTTGGCCGCGGCCTTCTGCTTGGCGAGCGGGTTGTAGTTTTCGGGGCCTTGTGCGTCGCGGACGACTTCGACGGTGCTCATGGCAACTCTCTTTGACGGGGCTCAGGGCGCGAGGTAGGCGGCCAGCTTGCGGCCAAGCACCTGCGCGGCTTCGTCCCAGGTTGTTCGAACGCCGATTGTAGAAAGATCGACGGTTTCAAGCCCTGCGTAGCCGCAAGGGTTGATGCGGGTGAAGGGTTCCAGGTCCATCGCCACGTTGAGCGCCACGCCGTGGTAGGTGCAGTGGCGGCTGACCTTGATCCCGAGCGCGGCGATCTTGCCCAGGCCCCGGAAAGGGTCGGCGGGATGCTGCGGGCCAGTGAGCGCCGCATGCGAGAACGGGTCGTCCAGCCGCACGTAGATGCCGGGTGCGCCGGCCACCCGGTGCCCCGTGACCTCGAAATGGGCCAGCGTGCGGATCACGGCCTCCTCGATCCGGTAGACGTATTCCTTCACGTAGTAGCCGGCCCGCTTGAGGTCGATCAGCGGGTAGGCCACCACCTGGCCCGGGCCGTGATAGGTCACCTGGCCGCCGCGATCGGTCTGCACCACGGGAATCGGGCCCGGGTTCAGCACGTGGTCGGCCTTGCCCGCCAGGCCCTGGGTGTAGACCGGCGGATGCTCGCAGAGCCACAGCTGGTCGGGACTGTCGGGGCTGCGCGCCTGCGTCGCCTGCTGCATGGCGGCGTAGGTCGGGGCGTAGTCGACGCGGCCGAGCAGCGTCGGCGCGAGCGCTGGGGTCAGAGCACCACCTTCACCATCGGGTGGCTCGACAGCGCGCGATAGATGTCGTCGAGCTGTTCGCGGCTGGTGGCGGTCACGGTGATGGTCACGCCGAGGTAGTTGCCGGCCTTGCTGTTGCGCAGCTCGATGGTGGTGGCGTCGAACGTCGGGTCGAACTGCTCGGCGATCAGCGTCACGGCATGCACGAAGCCATCGGCCTTCGCGCCCATCACCTTGATCGGGAACTGGGAGGGGTACTCGATCAGCGATTCCTTGCGGGCGTCGATCGGGGTGTCGGGGGCTTGGGTCATGCGGGCACTCCTTGAAATCCTTGTCGTTGCGTGCTGCGGGCCTTGGCCTGCTGGTAGCCGGCGTAGAGCGCCTGGTAGATCGGGCCGGGGCGGCCGGCGCCGATGGTGCGGCCGTCGAGCGTCACCACCGGCAGCACTTCCTTGCTGGCGGAGGACAGCAGCAGTTCATCGGCGCCGAACACCTCCTCGCGCGCGATGCGGCGGAGCGTGAACGGGATGCCGGCGTCGGCGCAGATCTGCTCGATCAGGCCGTAGCGGATGCCGGCCAGCACCAGCTGGTCCTTGGGCGGTCCGCTGACGATGCCGTCCTTCACCACCCAGACGTTGCTGGAGGAGGCCTCGCTAAGCCCTTCGTCGCGGAACATGATCGTCTCGGCGGCACCGGCCTCGACGCTGATCTGCCGCGCCAGCACCGCGCCGAGCAGGCTGGTGGCCTTGATGTGCGCTTTCTGCCAGCGGAAGTCGGGTGCGCTCACGCAGGCCACGCCCTGGGCGCGCACCGCGTCGGCGACCGGTTTCATGGGGTTCACCATCACGAACACCGTGGGCGCGAGGCCCTGCGGCATCGCATGGTCGCGCGGCGCCACGCCGCGCGTCACCTGGATGTAGATGCCCTGCATGCCGGCGCGCTGGTCCGGCGGCGCGGCGTCGACCAGCCGCATCGCGATCTCGCGCCATTGCGCGAGCGACAACGGATTGCGAATCTGGAGTTCGGCCAACGAACGCTCGAGCCGTGCCATGTGCAGGTCGAAGCAGAAGGGCTGGCCGTCGTAGGTCGGCACCACCTCGTAGACGCCGTCGCCGAAAATGAAGCCGCGGTCGAGCACGCTGATCTTGGCGTCGCGCAGCGGCGTATAACTGCCGTCGAGGTAGCAGAGGTTGTCCGGGAGGGCGTGGGCGATCGGGTGCATGGAGAATTATGGTGGGGGCGCGCAGAGCTTTCCCAAGCGGGTTCGGAGCGCCCCGGCGCCTCACTGGGGAACTTTTCCTCCGCATCCGTGTGGGCTGGCGGAACGCCATGGGTTTTTACTTATAATCAATGGCTTTGTAGAAATTCTGGTTCGTCATCCGGGCTTCATTCGAAATGAAAACAATCGCCCGCAGTGCATCGAAAGAGGTCCCCGAGGATCCCGAGGATGGCGATGGTCCGGAAGAAGAGTTCAAGCCGCTGACCGCCGAAGAGGCCCAGCGGCTGCGCGAACTGAAGCCGCTGATCTCGCCCTGGCGGGTGATCGCGATTCAGGTCGTTGGGGGGCTGCTGGTGGCATTGGCTGCCTGGGGTCTGACAGGGAGGCAAAATCTGGGGTGGTCCGCCGGATACGGCGCGCTGGCGGTGGTCATTCCGGCGGCGGTGTTCGCACGGGGGCTCACCGGACGTTTTGCATCCCTGAATCCGGGCACTGCGGTGTTCGGGTTCTTCTTGTGGGAAATGGTCAAGATGGCCTTGACGGTGGCGATGCTGATCGCCGCGCCAAGGCTGATTTCGGAACTGAGCTGGCCGGCGATGCTGGTGGGCTTGGTGGTGACAATGAAGGCGGCTTGGGTGGCGGTGATGCTGGCCCCTAGGCGCCTGAAACTTTGAGACGAGTAACGGATGGCTGCTGAAAACGCTGCGGAACACGGTATGACCGCTGGTGAATACATCGTTCACCACTTGACGCACCTGCAAAGCTCCAAGCCTGGAGGTGTGGCCGATCTCTCCGTCTTCAACTTCGACTCGCTGTTTTTCTCGATCCTGCTCGGCGTACTGGGCTGCTGGATCCTGTGGCGGGCCGCCCGCAAGGCGACTTCGGGTGTTCCCGGGCGCTTCCAGGCCGCGGTCGAGATCCTGGTCGAGGTCGTCGACCAGCAGGCCAAGGGCATCGTGCACAACGTCGAGAGCCGCAAGTACGTCGCTCCGCTGGCGCTGACGATCTTCGTGTGGATCTTCATGCTCAACGCGATGGACCTGTTCCCGGTCGATCTGTTCCCGGCCATCTGGGCCAAGATCTTCGGCATCGCCGGCCACGACCCGGAGCATGCCTACCTGCGCGTCGTGCCGACGGCCGACCTCTCGGTGGCGATGGGCATGTCGGTCACGGTGCTGATCATCTGCCTCTACTACAACATCAAGATCAAGGGCCTGGGCGGCTGGATCCACGAGCTCTTCACCGCGCCTTTCGGCAACCACTGGGCGCTGTACCCCTTCAACTTCGCCATGCAGATGATCGAGTTCATCGCCAAGACGGTCTCGCACGGCATGCGGTTGTTCGGCAACATGTATGCCGGCGAACTGATCTTCCTGCTGATCGCCCTGATGGGCGGCGCCTGGACGCTGTCCGCCACCGGCATCTTCCTGGCGCTCGGCCACATCATCGCGGGCACGGCCTGGGCCATCTTCCACATCCTGATCATCACGCTGCAAGCCTTCGTGTTCATGATGTTGACGCTGGTCTACATCGGCCAGGCGCACGATCACCACTGATCATTCGTTTTCGTTTTCTTTTCTCTTCAACCAAAGTCCTCTAGGAGTCATCATGGAAGTTATCAGCTTTGTCGCACTGGCCGCCGGCCTGATCATCGGTCTGGGCGCTGTCGGTGCATGTATCGGCATCGGCATCATGGGCAGCAAGTACCTCGAATCGGCTGCCCGTCAACCCGAGCTGATGGGCGAACTGCAAACCAAGATGTTCCTGCTGGCCGGTCTGATCGACGCCGCGTTCATCATCGGTACCGGTATCGCGCTGTGGTTCGCAACGGCCAACCCGTTCCTCTCGCAAATCGCCAACCTGCCGAAGTAATCGGGTCCAGGCTTTCTCGTCGAACCCATGTCGTTCCGCGCTGAATGGCCTCGGATTCATTCCCAAAGAGAGGGTGAAAAGTGAGCATTACCGGTACCCTGATCGTCCAGATGATCGTGTTCCTGATCCTTGTCGGGTTCACGATGAAATACGTGTGGCCGCCGATCGCCAAGGCGTTGGACGATCGTGCCCAGAAGATCGCCGAAGGCCTCGCAGCCGCCGACAAGGCCAAGAGCGAACTGTCCGCCGCCAACAAGCGCGTGGAAGTCGAACTCGGCCAGGCGCGCAACGAGTCCGCCCAGCGTCTTGCCGATGCCGAACGTCGTGCGCAGGCCATCGTTGAAGAGGCCAAGGGCCGCGCCACGGAAGAAGGCAACAAGATCGTTGCGGCCGCCCGCGCCGAAGCCGAGCAGCAAGCCGTGAAGGCCCGCGAGGCCCTGCGCGAGCAAGTCGCCGCGCTGGCCGTCAAGGGCGCCGAGCAGATCCTGCGCAAGGAAGTGAATCCGGCCGTCCACGCCGATTTGCTGGCCCGCCTGCAGACCGAACTCTGATCACGCCATGGCCGAACTCGCCACCATCGCACGTCCCTACGCCGAAGCGCTGTTCAAGGCGTCTTCGTCGGACCTCGCCGGAACCGGCGCCTGGCTCGACAACGTCGCCGCCATCGCCGCCAATCCCGAGTTGCTCCAGTTTGCGGACAACCCCAAGGCCACGCCCGAGCAGGTGCTCGGCGTTGTCGCCGCCGCGCACGGTTCGCCGCTGCCGCCTGCGGCGAACAACTTCCTGATGGCGCTGCTCGAGAACGGCCGCTTCACCGCGCTGCCCGAGATCGCCAAGCAGTTCCGCGTGCTGGCCAGCGCGCAGAGCGGCACGTCGGATGCCGTGGTGTACAGCGCCTTCCCGATCGACGGCGCCGCCCTGGGCAACATCTCCGCCGCGCTCGAAAAGCGTTTCGGCCGCAAGCTGCAGTTCACGGTCCAGCAGGACCCGTCGCTGATCGGCGGCATTCGTGTGGTGGTCGGTGACGAAGTGCTCGACACCTCCGTCAAAGCGCGCCTTGAACAAATGAAAGTTGCGCTGGCAGCCGCTTGAGGTCGCCAGCCCCTTACAAAGAAAGAAGGAAAGAGTCATGCAACTCAATCCCGCAGAAATTTCCGAACTGATCAAGAGCCGCATCGAGGGCCTCGGCGTCAGCGCGAACATCCGCAACGAAGGCACCGTGGTGTCGGTGACCGACGGCATCGTGCGCGTGCACGGCCTGTCGGACGCGATGCAGGGCGAAATGCTCGAGTTCCCGCCGTCGGCCGACGGCACGCCGTCGTTCGGCCTGGCGCTGAACCTCGAGCGCGATTCGGTCGGCGCCGTGATTCTGGGCGAGTACGAGCACATCTCCGAAGGCGACACCGTCAAGTGCACGGGCCGCATCCTGGAAGTGCCGGTGGGCCCCGAACTGATCGGCCGCGTGGTGAATGCACTGGGCCAGCCGATCGACGGCAAGGGTCCGATCAACGCCAAGATGACCGACGTGATCGAAAAGGTCGCCCCGGGCGTGATCGCCCGCAAGTCGGTCGACCAGCCGATGCAGACCGGCCTGAAGTCGATCGACTCGATGGTGCCGATCGGCCGTGGCCAGCGCGAGCTGATCATCGGCGACCGCCAGACCGGCAAGACCGCCGTGGCGATCGACGCGATCATCAACCAGAAGGGTCAGAACATGACCTGCGTCTACGTCGCGATCGGCCAGAAGGCTTCGTCGATCAAGAACGTGGTGCGCGCTCTGGAACAAGCCGGCGCGATGGAATACACGATCGTGGTTGCAGCTTCCGCTTCGGAATCGGCCGCCATGCAATACGTGTCGGCCTATTCGGGCTGCACGATGGGCGAATACTTCCGCGACCGCGGCCAAGATGCTCTGATCGTCTATGACGACCTGTCCAAGCAGGCTGTGGCCTACCGCCAGGTCTCGCTGCTGCTGCGCCGCCCGCCGGGCCGCGAAGCCTACCCCGGCGACGTGTTCTATCTCCACAGCCGCCTGCTCGAACGCGCAGCCCGCGTCAACGCCGAATACGTCGAAGCCTTCACCAAGGGTGAAGTCAAGGGCAAGACTGGCTCGCTGACCGCGCTGCCGATCATCGAAACGCAAGCCGGCGACGTGTCCGCTTTCGTTCCGACCAACGTGATCTCGATCACCGACGGCCAGATCTTCCTGGAAACCAACCTGTTCAACGCCGGTATCCGCCCCGCCATCAACGCCGGTATCTCGGTGTCGCGCGTGGGTTCGTCGGCGCAGACCAAGGTCATCAAGGGCCAGTCGGGCGGTATCCGTACCGACTTGGCGCAGTACCGTGAACTGGCTGCGTTCGCGCAGTTCGCTTCCGACCTCGACGAAGCGACCCGCAAGCAGCTCGACCGCGGCGCCCGCGTGACCGAACTGCTCAAGCAGACCCAGTACAGCCCGCTGCCCATCTCGCTGATGGGTGCCACGCTGTTCGCGGTCAACAAGGGTTTCATGGACGACATCGAGATCAAGAAGATCCTGCCCTTCGAACACGGCCTGCACCAGTTCCTGAAGTCCAGCCATGGCGCGCTGCTCGACAAGATCGAGCAGTCCAAGGCGCTCGACAAGGACGCCGAAGCCGAACTGAACACGGCCGTCGCCGCGTTCAAGAAGTCGTTCGCCTGATCGACGACCAAGGAAGAGCTATGAGCCCCCACACTCGCATTCGCTCGTTGCCCCCCGAGGGGGCGCGTACCTCCTTGAGGCGGCTCGGCGGAGGTACCCATGGCAGCTGGTAAGGAAATCCGCGGCAAGATCAAATCGGTGGAGAACACCAAGAAGATCACCAAGGCCATGGAAATGGTCTCGGTTTCCAAGATGCGCAAGGCGCAGGAACGCATGCGCGCGGCCCGCCCCTACAGCGAGAAGATCCGCGACATCGCGGCCAACCTCGGCCAGGCGAACCCGGAGTACACGCACGCCTTCATGAAGACGAGCGAGGCCAAGGTGATCGGGTTCATCGTCGTGACCAGCGACAAGGGCCTGTGCGGCGGCTTGAACACCAACCTGCTGCGCGCCGTGACCGCCAAGATGCGCGAGGCGCAGGCGGCCGGCAAGACGATCGACTCGGTCGCCATCGGCAGCAAGGGCCTGGGCTTCCTGAACCGCATCGGCGCGCGGGTCGTCTCGCACGTCACGCACCTGGGCGACACGCCGCACCTCGACAAGCTCATCGGGCCGGTCAAGGCGCTGCTCGACGCCTACGCCGAAGGCAAGGTCTCGGCCGTGCACCTCTGCTACACCAAGTTCGTCAACACCATCAAGCAAGAGCCGGTGGTGGAGCAACTGCTGCCCCTGGCCGCGGACACGCTGCGCACCGAGTCGGGCCATCACTCGTGGGACTACATCTACGAACCCGATGCGCAAAGCGTGATCGACGAGCTGCTGGTGCGCTATGTCGAATCGCTGGTGTACCAGGCGGTGGCCGAGAACATGGCGTCCGAGCACTCCGCCCGGATGGTGGCCATGAAGGCCGCGACCGACAACGCGGGCAACGTGATCGACGAACTCAAGCTGGTCTACAACAAGACCCGCCAGGCAGGCATCACCAAAGAGCTGTCGGAAATCGTCTCGGGCGCCGCGGCGGCCGCCGGCGTCTGAGCCTTTCGGCCCTCAACAGATTTAAATTTTTATCGGAGCAGACATGGCTCAAGCAGAAGCAGTTCAAGGCAAGATCGTTCAATGTATCGGCGCCGTGGTCGACGTGGAATTCCCGCGCGACAAGATGCCGAAGATCTACGACGCGCTCAAGTTCGAAGGCAGCGCACTGACCCTCGAAGTGCAGCAGCAGCTCGGCGACGGCGTGGTCCGCACGATTGCGCTGGGTTCCTCCGACGGCCTGCGCCGCGGCCTGATCGTGACCAACACGCAAGCCCCGATCACCGTGCCCGTGGGCAAGGGCACGCTGGGCCGCATCATGGACGTGCTGGGCGCGCCGATCGACGAGCGCGGCCCGGTCGACCAGACCCTGACCGCCTCGATCCACCGCAAGGCCCCGGCCTACGACGAACTCTCGCCCTCGCAAGACCTGCTCGAAACCGGCATCAAGGTGATCGACCTGGTGTGCCCGTTCGCCAAGGGCGGCAAGGTGGGCCTGTTCGGCGGCGCCGGCGTCGGCAAGACCGTGAACATGATGGAGCTCATCAACAACATCGCCAAGGCGCACTCGGGTCTGTCCGTGTTTGCCGGCGTCGGTGAGCGCACCCGCGAAGGCAACGACTTCTATCACGAGATGGCCGACTCCGGTGTCGTGAACCTGGAGAACCTCGGCGAGTCGAAGGTGGCCATGGTCTACGGCCAGATGAACGAGCCCCCGGGCAACCGTCTGCGCGTGGCGCTGACCGGCCTGACCATCGCCGAGTCGTTCCGCGACGAAGGCCGCGACGTGCTGTTCTTCGTCGACAACATCTACCGCTACACGCTGGCCGGTACCGAAGTGTCGGCACTGCTGGGCCGGATGCCTTCCGCCGTGGGCTACCAGCCCACGCTGGCCGAGGAAATGGGCCGCCTGCAAGAGCGCATCACCTCGACCAAGGTCGGCTCGATCACCTCGATCCAGGCCGTGTACGTGCCGGCCGACGACTTGACCGACCCGTCGCCCGCCACCACCTTCGCCCACCTGGACTCCACCGTGGTGCTGTCGCGCGACATCGCTTCGCTCGGTATCTACCCGGCCGTGGACCCGCTCGACTCGACCTCGCGCCAGCTCGACCCGAACGTGGTCGGCGAAGAGCACTACAACGTGGCCCGCGCCGTGCAAGGCACGCTGCAGCGCTACAAGGAACTGCGCGACATCATCGCCATTCTGGGCATGGACGAACTGGCGCCCGAAGACAAGCTGGCCGTGGCCCGCGCCCGGAAGATCCAGCGCTTCCTGTCGCAGCCCTTCCACGTGGCCGAAGTGTTCACCGGCTCGCCCGGCAAGTACGTGCCGCTGAGCGAGACCATCCGCGGCTTCAAGATGATCGTGAACGGCGAAGCCGACCACCTGCCGGAACAAGCGTTCTACATGGTGGGCAGCATCGACGAAGCGTTCGAAAAGGCCAAGAAGGTCGCTTAAGGAATCCCCATGGCAGGCACCATTCACGTCAACGTGGTCAGCGCCGAGGAGTCGATCTTCTCGGGCGAGGCCAAGTTCGTTGCTCTGCCCGGTGAAGCCGGCGAGCTCGGCATCTACCCGCGCCACACGCCGCTGATCACGCGCATCCGCCCCGGCGCGGTGCGCATCGAGACGGCCGACGGCGGCGAGGAATTCGTCTTCGTGGCCGGCGGCATTCTCGAAGTGCAGCCCACCACCGTGACCGTGTTGTCCGACACCGCGATCCGCGGCAAGGACCTCGACAGCGAAAAGGCCAACGCCGCCAAGGCCGCGGCCGAGGAAGCACTCAAGAGCGCCAAGACCGACATCGACATCGCGATGGCACAGTCGGAACTGGCCGTGATGGCGGCCCAGCTGGCCGCCCTGCGCAAGTACCGCCAGAAGAAGTAGGCGCGCCCGCGCTTTCCGAGTCAAAGCCGCCTTCGGGCGGCTTTTTCGTTTCCGCGCCTGGCAGTCAACAACTTCGGACTTTATTTGGTCGAAGATGGGACTTGTTTGGCTGAAGCCGCGCCCCTAGTATTCGCCATCGTTCAGGCCGGCCCCGGCCAGGCACGACAGAAGAACGAATACCGGAGACAAGCACTTGGCCCCCTGGAGCCGATTGACCGCGGACGAGATGCAGCTGCTGGAGACCACCTTCTGGTCGGCCGGCGGGTCGCGCCACGGCATGGCCGAACAGCTCGGCTTCTCCAAGAGCAAGACCAACGCGCTGATCGCCGGATTGGTTGAACAGGGCCTGCTGGCCGAAGCCGGCCTGCAGCGCTCGTCGGGCGGACGCCGGCCCGAGAACCTCCAGCTGCATGCGGGCCTGGGCGTGGTGGTCGGCATCGACATCGGCGCCACCAGCGTCGATGTGGCGGTGCTCGGTCCCGACCTGGCCGTGCTGGCCCACCATGGCGAGCCGGCGGACGTGCGCGAGGGCCCGGGCGTGGTGCTGGCGCGGGTGCGGGTGCTGGTGCGCGAACTGCTGTCGCGTGCGGGTTTCGCGCCGCGCCAGGTGATCGGCATCGGGATCGGCGTGCCGGGCCCGGTCAATTTCGAGATCGGCCAGCTCGTGAATCCGCCGCTGATGCCGGCTTGGGACAGCTTCTCGATCCGCGACTATCTGCGCGAGGAGTACGCCGCGCCGGTGTTCGTCGACAACGACGTGAACCTGATGGCGCTCGGCGAGTTGTGGCGGCTGCGGCGCTCGCTCACCAACTTCCTGGTGATCAAGGTAGGCACCGGCATCGGCTGCGGCATTGTCTGCCACGGCGAGGTCTATCGCGGCGCCGCCGGCTCGGCCGGCGACGTCGGCCACATCTGCGTCGACCAGGAAGGCCCGCGCTGCCATTGCGGCAACCTGGGCTGCGTCGAGGTGATGGCGGCCGGCCCGGCGATCACGCGGATGGCGGTGGAGGCCGCCATGGCCGGCGAGAGCGCCGCGCTGGCGGAATGCCTGCGTGCCCAGGGCCGGATCGACGCCATCGATGTCGGCGAGGCCAGCCGCGCCGGCGATGCCTCGGCCAATGCGATCGTGCAGCGCGCCGGCAGCCTGATCGGCCAGATGCTGGCGTCGATCGTCAATTTCTTCAATCCCTCGCATGTGTTCATCGGCGGCGGCATCACGCGGATCGGCCCGCTGTTCCTGGCCGCGGTGCGCCAGAGCGTCTACCAGCGCTCGCTGGCGCTGTCGACGCGCCACCTCGAGATCCAGTACACGCCGCTCGGGGCGCAGGCCGGGCTGATCGGCGCCGGCGCGCTCGCGATGCACGAGACGCTCAAGGTGCGGGGGGTGGCGCCATGAAGAGCGTGTCGGTCTCGTTCGAGCAGGTGCGCAAGTCCTTCGGCCCGGTGCAGGTGCTGCACGGCGTGTCGTTCGCGCTCGAGCCCGGGCGGGTGTATGGCCTCCTGGGCGAGAACGGCGCAGGCAAATCGACGCTGATGAAGATCCTGGCCGGCTACGAATCGCTCACCGACGGCACGCTGCGCGTGAACGGCGAGGCGCGCCAATTCGCCAGCTCGCGCGATGCCGAGGCGCTGGGCATCGTGCTGATCCACCAGGAGTTCAACCTCGCGGAAGACCTCAGCGTGGCGCAGAACATCTTCCTCGGGCATGAAAAGAAGAAGGGCTGGCTGCTCGACGACGCCGCAATGGAGCGCGAGGCGGCGAGCGCGCTGGCCGCGGTCGGGCTCGATGTCGACCCGAGGACCAAGGTGCGGCGGCTGATCGTGGCCGAGAAGCAGCTGGTCGAGATCGCCAAGGCGGTCTCGCGCCATGCCCGGCTGCTCATCATGGACGAGCCGACGGCGACGCTGACGCCCGGCGAGACCGAACGCCTGTTCAAGCTGATCGCGCAGCTGCGCGCCGAAGGCGTGACCATCGTCTACATCTCGCACAAGCTCGACGAGGTGGAACAGGTCACGGACGAGGTCATCGTGATGCGCGACGGCCGCTTCGTGACCCGGGCGCCGACCGCCGAGGTCACGCGACAGCAGATGGCGAACCTGATGGTCGGGCGCGAACTCGCCGACCTTTATCCGCCGCGCGACGTGGTCGTCACGGCGACGGAACCGGCGCTGCGGGTGCGCGACTTCGTCGTGCCCGGCTGGGCCCGGGACGCGAATTTCGACGTCCGTCCGGGCGAGATCCTCGGCTTCGCGGGCCTCGTCGGCGCCGGGCGCACCGAGTTGTTCGAGGGCGTGCTGGGCCTGCGCCCGGCCAGCGGCTCGGTCGAGATCGACGGCCACGTGCGCAGCTTCCGCAATCCGCGCGACGCCGCCCGCCATGGCCTGACCTACCTGAGCGAGGACCGCAAGGGCAAGGGCCTGCACGTCAACCTGGGGCTGCGCCAGAACCTCACGCTGATGGCGCTGGAACGCTATGCGCAGCCCTGGCTCAAGCCCGACGCCGAGCGCGCCGCGCTGGCCGAGGCCGTGAAGGACTACGGTATCCGCACCGGCGACCTCGACGCCCGCGCCTCGTCGCTGTCGGGCGGTAACCAGCAGAAGCTGGCGCTGGCCAAGGTGCTGCAGCCGCAGCCCAAGGTGGTGGTGCTCGACGAGCCGACCCGCGGCGTCGACGTCGGCGCCAAGCGCGACATCTATTTCCTGATCCAGCGGCTGGCCCGGCAGGGACTGGCCGTGATCGTCGTCTCGTCCGAGCTGATGGAGCTGATCGGACTCTGCCACCGCGTCGCCGTGATGCGTGCGGGCAAGCTGGTCACCACGCTCGACGCCGAACATCTCACCGAAGAGGAGCTCATCGCCCATGCCACCGGAACAGCTCCCTAGCACCGACACACAGGCCGCGCACCGCCCGGTCGTCCAGCCGCGCTGGACCGAGCGCCTGCATGGCTTCGGTCCGGTCATCGGGCTGGTGCTGCTGTGCATCGCCGGCACCTTGCTGAACGGCGACTTCGCCACGCTCGACAACGCGATGAACGTGCTCACCCGCACCGCCTTCATCGGCATCATCGCGGTCGGCATGTGCTTCGTGATCATCTCGGGCGGCATCGACCTGTCGGTCGGCTCGATGGCCGCGCTGATCGCCGGCTGCGTGATCATGTTCATCAACGCGATGGGCCCGGCGCTCGGCTCGCCGCTGCTCGCGGTGGTGCTCGGCGCGGTGCTGGCCGTGGTGCTCGGCGCCGTGTTCGGCCTGGCGCACGGCCTGCTGATCACCAAGGGGCGGATCGAGCCCTTCATCGTGACGCTCGGCACGCTGGGCATCTTCCGGGCCTACCTGACCTACTTCGCCGACGGCGGCGCGCTGACCCTGGACAACGAGCTGTCGGACCTCTACGCGCCGGTGTACTACGCGAGCCTGCTGGGCATTCCGGTGCCGGTGTGGGTGTTCTTCATCGTCGCGGTGATCGGCGGGCTGATCCTCAACCGCACCGCCTACGGGCGCTACGTGCAGGCCATCGGCTCGAACGAGCAGGTGGCGCGCTACGCCGCGGTGGGCGTCGACAACGTGAAGATCATGACCTACGTGCTGCTGGGCGTGTGCGTCGGCATCGCCACCTTGCTGTACGTGCCGCGGCTCGGCTCGGCCTCGCCCACCACCGGCCTGCTGTGGGAGCTCGAGGCGATCGCGGCGGTGATCGTCGGCGGCACGGCGCTGAAGGGCGGTGCCGGCAGCATCACGGGCACCGTGATCGGCGCGATCCTGTTGTCGGTCATCAGCAACATCCTGAACCTCACCAGCATCATCAGCGTGTACCTGAATGCCGCGGTGCAGGGCATCGTGATCATCGTCGTGGCCTTCCTGCAGCGCGGCAAGCGCTAGGGGCCGAATTCGCTTTCCCGTCCGTTCCACTTCTTTTTCACAACAGGAGACAAGCAGCATGACTTCCCTCACACGACGCCTGGCGCTCGGCGCCATTGCCGCCGCGAGCATCGCGGCCTTCCCGGCGCTGGCGGCCGCCGAGACGGTCAACCTCGGCGTGTCGATCCCGGCCGCCACGCACAGCTTCATGGGCGGCATCAACTACTGGGCCAACCAGGCCAAGAAGGATCTCGAGAAGGAGCACAAGGATCTGAAGATCACGATCAAGACCGCGGCCAACGCGCCCGAGCAGGCCAACCAGCTGCAGGATCTGTCGACCGTGACCAAGATCAACGCCCTGGTGGTGTTCCCGTTCGAGTCGGCGGCGCTGACCAAGCCGGTGGCCCAGGTCAAGGCCAAGGGCGCCTACGTCACGGTGGTCGACCGCGGCCTGACCGACACCAGCGCGCAGGACGCCTACGTGGCCGGCGACAACACCGCCTTCGGCAAGATTCCGGCCGAGTACATCGCGAAGAAGCTGGACGGCAAGGGCAACGTGGTGGCGCTGCGCGGCATCGCGACCACGCTGGACAACGAGCGCATGGACGCCTTCAACAGCGTGCTCAAGAACTACCCCGGCATCACCTTGCTGGACGCCAAGTACGCCAACTGGAACCGCGACGATGCCTTCAAGGTCACGCAGGACTACCTGACGCGCTTCAAGAAGATCGACGCCATCTGGGCCGCCGACGACGACATGGCGGTGGGCGTGCTGAAGGCGATCGAGCAGGCCAAGCGCGACGACATTCTGGTGGTGTTCGGCGGTGCCGGCGCCAAGGGCATGGTCAAGACCATCATGGACGGCAAGGACCCGCGCATCCAGGCCGACGTGAGCTACTCGCCGAAGTTCATCTACGACGCGATCAAGCTCACGGCCGAAGCGCGGCTGAAGGGCGAGAAGCTGCCGGCGACGACGATCATTCCGTCGGTGCTGATCACCAAGGACAACGCGAAGAGCTTCTACCACCCCGACTCGCCATTCTGATGTCTCCGGAGACCTCTGGCCGCAAGCTGCGCTACGCGATGGTCGGCGGGGGGCGCGACGCCTTCATCGGCGCGGTGCACCGCAAGGCGATCGCGCTCGATGGGCAGGCCGAACTGGTGGCGGGCGCGCTGTCCGGGAGCCCGGACAAGGCCAAGGCCTCGGGGCGCGACCTGTTCCTGGCGGACGATCGAAATCATGGCGACTGGCAGGCGCTGCTCGACGATGAGTTGAAGCGCCCGGCCGCCGAGCGCATCGACTTCGTCTCGATCGTCACGCCGAACCATGTGCACTACCCCGTGGCGCAGGCCTTCGTCGACGCCGGCTTCCATGTTGTCTGCGACAAGCCGCTGGTGCATACGCGTGACCAGGCCGATGCACTGGTCGCGGCGGTGGCGCGCCGGGGCACGGTGTTCGGCGTCACCTACAACTACACCGGCTACCCGATGGTGCGGCAGGCGCGCGAGATGGTGCGCGCGGGCGAGCTCGGCGAGATCCGCAAGGTGGTGGTCGAATACAACCAGGGCTGGCTGGCGACCCGGCTCGAGGGCGAGGGCAACAAGCAGGCGGCCTGGCGCAGCGATCCGGCGCGCAGCGGTGCCGCCGGGGCCATCGGCGACATCGGCTCGCATGCGGAGAACCTGGTGGCGACCGTCACCGGCCTCGAGATCGAGAGCCTCTGTGCCGACCTGAGCGCGCTGGTGCCCGGGCGGCCGCTCGACGACGACGGCAGCCTGCTGCTGCGATTCCGCGGTGGCGGGCGCGGGGTGCTGATCGCATCGCAGGTCAACACCGGCCTGGAGAACGACTTGCGGCTGCGGGTCTCGGGCACGCTCGGCACGCTGGTCTGGCGGCAGGAGCAGCCGAGCGAACTCGTGCACTTCCCGCACGACGGCCCGAAGCGCATCTTCACGCGCGGCGCGCCATGGCTGTGCGAGTCGGCGCGGCGCGCGAGCCGCTTGCCGAGCGGGCATCCGGAGGGCTTCATCGAGGCCTTCGCCAATGTCTACGGCGGGGTGGTCGCGGACATCCGGGCGAGGCTCGCGGGCCAGGCGGCCGATCCCCTCGCGGCCGACTATCCGCGGGTCGAAGACGGTGCGCGCGGTGTGCGCTTCATCGAACGCACCGTGGCCTCGGCGGGCAGCGAGCAGAAATGGACGGCGTGGTAGGGCGTCGGGCGCGCGCGTAGGCCCCGGCCCACATCGCGTCGCGCCCGAGTCACGGCGCTGCCGGCCCTTGCGCGGCCTACCATGGCGGGAACCATGGTCACTGCGCCGCCCACGTCCTCCGGCGACCTCGTCGTCGCCCGCCCCGAAGGCCTCTACTGCCCGCCGGGCGACTTCTACATCGATCCATGGCGCCCGGTCGACCGCGCCGTCATCACCCACGCGCACTCCGACCATGCCCGCGTTGGCCACGGCCACTACCTGGCGCACACCGACAGCGAAGGCACGCTGCGTACGCGGCTCGGCGAGATCACCTTGCAGACCCTGCCCTACGGCGAGTCGATCGTGCAGAACGGCGTGCGCATCTCGCTGCACCCGGCTGGCCATGTGCTCGGCTCGGCCCAGGTGCGGCTCGAACACGGCGGCCGGGTCTGGGTCGCCTCGGGCGACTACAAGACCGAGCCCGACGGCACCTGCACGCCCTTCGAGCCGGTGCCCTGCGACACCTTCATCACCGAGTCGACCTTCGGCCTGCCGATCTATCGCTGGCCGACGCAGGCGGCGCTGTTCGCCGAGATCAACGACTGGTGGCGCGCCAACGCCGAACAGGGCAGGGCGTCGGTGCTGCTCTGCTATGCCTTCGGCAAGGCGCAGCGGATCCTGCACGGCGTCGATCCGGCCATCGGGCCGATCGTGGTGCACGGCGCGGTCGAGCCGCTCAACGCGGTGTACCGCGCCGCCGGCGTGGCGCTGCCGCCGACCGTTCGCGTGACCGATCCGGGCGTCGATGCCGCGCTGCTCAGGCGCGCGCTGGTGCTGGCGCCGCCATCGGCCCAGGGCACGCCCTGGATGCGCCGCTTCGGCAACTATTCGGATGCCTTCGCCAGCGGCTGGATGCAGCTGCGCGGCACGCGGCGTCGGCGCGGTGTCGATCGCGGCTTCGTGATGTCCGACCACGCGGACTGGCCCGGCCTGCAGCAGGCCATCGCGGGCACCGGCGCCGAGCGGGTGTTCGTCACCCACGGCAGCGTCGCGGTGCTGGTCCGCTGGCTGACAGAGAACGGGCTCGAGGCCCAGGGCTTCAAGACCGAATACGGCGACGAAGACACGGAGCCGGTCGCGCCTGCGCCATGAAGCAATTCGCCGCGCTCTATCGCGAACTCGACGCGACCACCTCCAGCCTCGCCAAGCAGGCCGCGCTGCAGCGCTATCTGCAGGACGCACCGGCGCCGGACGCGGCCTGGGCCGTGTACTTCCTGGCCGGTGGCAAGCCGCGCCAGCTGGTGCCCGCCAAGCTCTTGCGGCTGCTCGCGCAGGAGGCCGCGGGCCTGCCCGAGTGGTTGTTCGACGAAAGCTATGAAGCGGTCGGCGATCTCGCGGAGACGATCTCACTGCTGCTGCCGGCGCCGACCGACAGGCACGACATGGGCCTTGCGGAATGGATCGAGGCGCACCTGCTGCCGCTGCGAAAGACGCCTCCGGACGCCTTGCCCGATGCGCTGCGAGCGCAGTGGCAGCGCCTCGCCATCGACGAGCGGCTGGTCTACTTCAAGCTGATCACGGGCGGCTTTCGCGTCGGCGTGTCGAAGCTGCAGGTCACGCAGGCGCTGGCCGCGGTCGGCGCGCTCGACCCCAAGCGCGTGGCCCAGCGGCTCATGGGATACACCCACATCAGCGGCCAGCCGACGGCCGCCGACTATGCGGCGCTGATCTCGCCGGAGAGCACCGGCGAGCGCGACCAGAAGACCAGTGGCCAGCCCTATCCCTTTTTTCTGGCCCATCCGTTCAACCTGCCGCTCGACCAGTTCGATGCCGCCCTGGGTGCGCCTTCGCAATGGATCGTCGAGTGGAAGTGGGACGGCATCCGGGCCCAGCTGGTCAAGCGCGCGGGCCAGGTCTGGCTCTGGTCGCGCGGCGAGGAGCTGGTGACCGATCGCTTCCCCGAGCTCTCCGTGATGGGCGATGCATTGCCCGACGGCACGGTGCTCGACGGCGAGATCGTGGTCTGGCGCGAGGACCGTGTGCAGCCCTTCGCCGAGCTGCAGAAGCGCATCGGCCGCAAGACGCTCGGGCCGAAGCTGCTGCGTGAGATCCCGGTGGTGCTGCTGGCCTACGACCTGCTCGAATGGCAGGGCCGCGACCTGCGCGCCATGCCGCAGCAGGAGCGCCGCGTGCAGCTCGACGACCTGCTCGCCAGCGTGCGGCATCCGTCGCTGATCGCCAGCCCGATGCTGCACGGCGACGACTGGCCGGACCTGGCCCGGCAGCGCGAGGCGGCGCGCGCCATGGGCGTCGAAGGGATGATGCTCAAGCAGCGCGACGCCCACTACGGCGTCGGCCGCACCAAGGACGTCGGCACCTGGTGGAAATGGAAGATCGACCCGCTCTCGATCGATGCGGTGCTGGTCTACGCGCAGCGCGGCCATGGCCGGCGCGCCAGCCTCTACAGCGACTACACCTTCGCGGTCTGGGACGGGCCGCCCGAAGCGGCAGAGCGCAAGCTCGTGCCGTTCGCGAAGGCCTACTCGGGCCTCACCGACGCCGAGATGGCGAAAGTCGATGCGGTGATCCGCAAGACCACCATCGAGAGCTTCGGGCCGGTGCGCAGCGTGCGGCCGACGCTGGTGTTCGAGCTCGGCTTCGAAGGCATCGCGCGCAGCCCGCGGCACAAGAGCGGGATCGCGGTGCGCTTCCCGCGCATGCTGCGCTGGCGCGAGGACAAGACCGTCGAAGATGCCGATACCCTGCAGACCCTGGCGGCGCTGCTGCCTTCGTGATGACGACGAAACAAGCGCTCGATGCCTGGTTCGCGGCGCGTGGCTGGAAGGCCTTCAAGTTCCAGCGCGCCGTGTGGAAGGCGGTGGCGCAGGGCCGCTCGGGCCTGTTGCACGCGACCACGGGGGCCGGCAAGACCTACGCCGTCTGGCTCGGCGCGCTGTTGGCCTTCGCGTCGCCGCCGCAACGTCCCGGCGGCAAGCGGCCACAAGCCGCGGCGCCGCTCACGGTGCTGTGGCTGACGCCGATGCGCGCGCTGGCGGCCGACACCCTGCGTGCCCTGCAGCAGGCGCTCGACGCCGCCGGTGCCGAGATGCATCCGTGGAGCGCCGGCGCACGCAGCGGCGACACCGGCTCGGCGGAGCGCAGCGCCCAGAACCAGCGTCTGCCGACCGTGCTCGTCACCACGCCCGAGAGCCTGTCGCTGCTGCTCGCGCGCGCCGATGCGCGCGAGGTGCTCGGCACGCTGCGCATGGTGGTGGTCGACGAATGGCACGAACTGCTCGGCAACAAGCGCGGCGTCCAGGTGCAGCTGGCGCTGGCGCGCCTGCGGCGCTGGAACGACCGGCTCTGCGTGTGGGGCATGTCGGCCACGCTCGGCAATCTCGAAGAGGCGATGCGCACCCTGCTGGGCGACGAGCCGGGCCTGCTGGTGCAGGGCGAGGTGCCGAAGAAGCTGGTCGTCGACTCGCTGCTGCCGGGTCGGGCCGAGGGTTTTCCGTGGGGCGGCCACCTGGGCCTCACGATGCTGCCGCAGGTCATCGAGGAAATCGCCGCCAGCACCACCACGCTGGTCTTCACCAACACCCGCTCGCAGTCCGAGATCTGGTATCAGGCGATGCTCGAGGCGCGGCCCGACTGGGCCGGGCAGATCGCGCTGCATCACGGCTCGCTCGACCGCGCGGTGCGCGAGTGGGTCGAACTGGGCCTGAAGAACGGCGAGCTCAAGGCGGTGGTCTGCACGTCGAGCCTCGACCTGGGCGTCGACTTCCTGCCGGTCGAGCGCGTGCTGCAGATCGGCTCCCCGAAGGGCGTGGCCAGGCTGCTGCAGCGCGCGGGCCGCTCCGGCCACGCGCCGGGCCGGCCATCGCGCGTCACGCTGGTGCCGACCCACAGCATCGAGATGGTCGAGGGCGCGGCGGCGCGCGCCGCGATCGCGGCCGGCCACATCGAATCGCGCCGCTCGCCCGAGCATCCGCTCGATGTGCTGGTGCAGCACATGGTCACGGTGGCGCTCGGCGGCGGCTTCGTGCCCGACGCGCTCTACGACGAGGTGCGCAGCACGGCCGCCTATGCCGCGCTCTCGCGCGAGAGCTGGCAGTGGTGCCTGGACTTCGTCTCGCAGGGTGGCACATCGCTGGCCGCCTACCCGGACTACCGGCGCGCGGTGCCCGATGCCGAGGGCGTCTGGCGCGTGCCCGATGCGCGGCTGGCGCGCCGTCATCGCATGAACATCGGCACCATTGTGAGCGACGCCAGCCTGTCGGTGCAGTACCTGGGCGGCGCGAAGATCGGCAGCGTCGAGGAGGGCTTCGTGGCGCGCATGAAGCCGGGCGACTGCTTCCTCTTCGGCGGCCGCCTGCTCGAACTGGTGCGCATCCACGACATGACCGCCTGGGTGCGGCGCGCCAGCGGCAAGCGCTCCGCGGTGCCGCGCTGGAACGGCGGCCGGATGCCGTTGTCGAGCACGCTGGCCGACGCGGTGGTGCAGCAGCTCGCTCTCGCCGACGAAGGCCGCTACGAGACGCCGGAACTGCAATGCGTGCGTCCGCTGCTCGAGATCCAGCAGCGCTGGTCGGCGCTGCCCACACCCGAGACGCTGCTGGCCGAAGTGCACAAGTCGCGCGAGGGCTGGCACCTGTTCCTGTATCCCTTCGCGGGCCGGCCGGTGCACCTCGGGCTGGCGAACCTCGTCGCCTGGCGCGTCGCGCAGCACCAGCCGCGCACCTTCTCGATCGCGGTCAACGACTACGGCTTCGAGCTGCTCAGTGCCACCGAGGTCGACTGGCCGACGCTGCTGCCGAAGGTGCTGGTGGCCGGGCACGATGCCGAGGCCCAGGATGCGATCGCGCATGACGACGAGCGCACGGCACTGCTGCACGAGGTGCTGGCCTCGCTGAACGCCACCGAGCTTGCGCGCCGCCGTTTTCGCGAGATTGCGCGAGTCTCCGGGTTGATCTTCCAGGGCTATCCGGGCGAGAAGCGCAGCAACAAGCAGTTGCAGGCGTCGTCGTCGCTGTTCTACGAAGTGTTCCGCAAGTACGACCCGGCCAATCGGCTGCTGCAGCAAGCCGAGGCCGAACTGCTGGCGCAGGAGCTCGAGATCGGCCGCCTGCGGGCCAGCCTGGCGCGCATGCGTGCGCAACGGCTGGTGCTGCGCACGCTCGCCAAGCCCACGCCCTTCGCGTTCCCGCTGATGGTCGAGCGATTTCGCGAGAAGCTTTCGAACGAGAGCGTGGCCGACCGCATCGCGCGCATGGTGCAGCAGTTCGAAAGCGCGGCCGCGGGCCATTGAAGCCGCCGCGCCGCTTTCTGGGAAACTCGAACCGTGACCTCGCCGCTCGCTGCCTGCCGGATCGAACTGGCCGGCGAAACCATCGAACTGCTGCCCGAACGCGCACTCTGGTGGCCGGCTGCCGGCGTGCTGTTCGCGGCCGACCTGCACCTGGGCAAGGCGGCCACCTACCGGGCGCTGGGCCAGCCGGTCCCCGGTGGCACCACGCAGGAGAACCTGGCGCGGCTCGACCGCCTGATCGAGCGGCTGGCGCCGCGCGAGATCGTTTTCCTCGGCGATTTCCTGCATGCGGCGCAGGCCCGCACGGCCACGCTGCTGGCGGCGGTGGCGGCCTGGCGCGACCGCCACGCCGCACTGGCCTGCACGCTGGTGCGCGGCAACCACGACAGCCGCGCCGGCGACCCGCCGGCCGCGCTGCGCTTCCAACTGGTCGACGAGCCGCATCGGATCGGCCCCTTCGCGGCCTGCCATCACCCGCAGCGTCATCCGACCCATTTCGTGCTGGCCGGCCATCTTCATCCGGCCTGCAGGCTGCATGGCCGTGGCCGCGACAGCCTGCGCATGCCCTGCTTCGTGCGCGAGGGCGAACAACTGATCCTGCCCGCCTTCGGCGAATTCACCGGCGGCTGGCAGGTGGAGCCGGCGCCCGGGCGACGCTTCTACGCGGTTGGCGGCAATGGCGTCTGGGCGCTTCCCGGCCTGGCCTGAAGGGCGGCGCGGTCAGGACAGGTGCCGCGTCCCCGCCAAGGTGGCGGCCACCACGGCCTCGAGGTGGATGCGCAGCCAGCGGTGGATCGGATCGACCTGGTGGCGCTGGTGCCAGGCCATGTACATCGGCATCGCCGGCGTGTGCAGCGGCACCGGCACCGATGCCAGCCCGCGCAAGGCGCCCTCGATCAGCAGCGAGGGCGCGGTGGCCAGCCACGGCCCGCCGCGCACCAGCGCGCCCAGCCCGGCCATGCCGGGGACGCTGGCCACGATGCGGCGCTCCACATGGCGTTGCGCGAACCAATCGTCGATGTCGAGCCGCCGCAGCGGTTCATAGAGGACGCTCACGTGTTCGGCGGCGAGGTAGTCGGCCTCGGTGGTTGGCGCGGCGCGGCATTCGGCGTCGAAGTAGACGCGGTAGTGGTCCTCGAACAGCCGCTTCTGCATGATGTCCGAGCCCTCGGGCGGACGCGGCGTGATGATCAACTGGCAGGCCTGTTCCCGCAGCATCGCGGGCACCGGCGCGCCCGATGCGATGACCCGCAGCGTGACGCAGGGCGCCTCGGCCCGAAGGCGGCGCAGCAGCGCCGGCACCAGCAGGTCGCGCTGCAGGTCATTGGCGGCCACGGTGAAGCAGGCCGTGAGCCGGGCGGGCTCGAAGCCGGCCGCGGTGCTGAAGGCGCGCAACTCGTCGAGCAGCACGCGGGCGCGCCCGGCCAGCAGTTCGGCCTGCGCGGTCGCCACGATGCCGCGGCCGGACTTGACGAACAGCGGGTCGCCGACGATGGCGCGCAGCTTGTCCAGCAGATGGCTCACCGCCGATTGGGTGACGCCCAGGCGCTGCGCCGCGCGCGTGATAGAGCCTTCCTCGTGCACCGCGAGCAGCAGGCGCAGCAGGTGGCCGTCCAGATCCAAATGATCGAATTCGCTCATGGATGGCATGAGTATGTCGGCCTTTATCGGCGCGTCGATTGCCGGAACACTGCGCAGGCCGGTCTGGAGTGCACGCGATTGATCCAGGTCAAGCATTTGCCCAATCGACCCATCCAGGAGACCTTCATGTGCACCCCCGACATTCCCGGCACGACCCTGTTCGACGGCCGACAGGCCCGCAAGGGCTACGCGCTGAACAAGATGTGCTTTTCCTTCAACCAAGCCGCCAACCGCGAGGCCTTCGTGCGCGACGAGGACGCCTGCTGCGCAGCCTACGGATTGACCGCGCAGCAGCGCGAAGCCATTCGCGCCCGCAATGTGCTGCAGCTGATCGAGGCCGGCGGCAACGCCTACTACCTCGCCAAGTTCGCCGGCATCTTCGGCCTCGACATGCAGGACATCGGCGCCCAGCAGACCGGCCTGACGAAGGCCGAGTTCCAGGCCCGGCTCCTGGCCGCCGCCTGACCCGCCCGGAGACACCCGCCATGGCCAATCTCGTTGGTGCCATCACCACCTCCCACGTGCCGGCGATCGGCCGCGCGATCGCCCGCAACCTGCAGCAGGAGCCCTACTGGCGCCCCTTCTTCGATGCCTTCGCGCCAGTGCACCGCTGGCTGGCCGAGACCCGGCCCGAAGTGCTCGTGGTGTTCTACAACGACCACGGCCTCAACTTCTTCCTCGACAAGATGCCGACCTTCGCGGTCGGTGCCGCACCGGTCTACAGCGGCGCCGACGAAGGCTGGGGCCTGCCGGTCATGGCCTCGTTCGAGGGCGAGCAGACGCTGTCGTGGCAACTGATCGACGCGTTGGTGCAAGACGAGTTCGACATCACGAGCTGCCAGGAGATGCAGGTCGATCACGCCTTCGCGCTGCCGATGGCGCTGCTGTGGCCGGACCAGGCCTGGCCCGTGAAGGTCGTGCCCGTGTGCATCAACACGGTCCAGTTCCCGCTGCCTTCGGCCAGGCGCTGCTACGCGCTGGGCGAGTCGGTCGGCCGCGCCATCCGCGGCTGGGACAGCGACGCCCGGGTCGCCGTGATGGGCACGGGCGGCCTGTCGCACCAGCTGGACGGCCAGCGCGCCGGCTTCATCAACAAGGACTTCGACCTGCGGTTCATGGACAGCCTGGTTGACGACCCGAAATGGGCGACGCAGTTCAGCACCCATGAGCTGGTCGAGAAGGCCGGCACCCAGGGCGTCGAGCTGCTGATGTGGCTGGCCACCCGCGGCGCCCTCGGGTCAAGCGCCCGCTGCCTGCATCGGAACTACCACCTGCCGATCTCCAACACGGCCTCGGGCCTGATGCTTCTGGTGCCCTAAAGCACCACCGGCGCGTCCGGCAGTTCGTTGCGGTCGGCCTGGCCCTCGGCCAGCGGAAAGTGCGCGACCAGCAGCGCCGACACTTCTTCCAGCGCCTGGGTCAGCCCGTCCTCGAAGCGCCCCTCGCGAAAGGCGGCGCCCATGCGCTGCGCCAGGGCCGCCCATTGCGCGTCGTCGACCCGCGCATCGATGCCGCGGTCGGCGACGATCTCGATCGCGTGCTCGGCCAGCAGCAGGTAGATCAATACGCCGTTGTTGTGCTCGGTGTCCCAGACGCGCAGCTTGCCGAACAGCATGATGGCGCGCTCCCGCGCCGGCGCATCCCGCCACAGGTAGGACAGCGGCAGGCCGGCCTCGGCGCAGATGCGGATCTCGCCGGTGTGGCGCTTTTCGCTGGCGGATACGCGGCGCGTCAGGCGATCGAGCAGGTCGGCCGGCAGCGCGCGGCGCAGGTCGGCTTCGTCGGTCCAGCGATGGCGCCAGATGCGGGCGAGGCGTGCGAACAAGGCCATGACTACCAGTCTCCCGAGGCGCCGCCGCCGCCGAAATCGCCACCGCCGCCGGAGCCGAAACCGCCGCCGAAGCCACCGCCGCCACCGCCGCCGCCGCCACGAGAAGATCCGCCACCCCAGCCGCCCAGGCCGCCGGCGCCCAATCCGCCGCCCAGGCCGCCGCCGAAGCCGCCGCCGCGCCGGCCGATCGCGGGCCCGGCGCCGAAGGCGGTCGACAGCAGCGTGAAGAGCAGGGCGCCCAGCGCGGCCAGCACCGCGATCACGAGGCTGGATGTCAGCACCATCACCACCACGCCGGTCAGGCCGCCGAGCGCCAGCGAGCCCGGGATCTTGCCCAGGATGCGGCGCGCGATCGGGCCCCCCACGAGCACCACCGCGAACAGGAAGATGCCCAGGTCCTGCCAGTTGAAGCCGCTGCCGCCGCGCGGGGCCTCGCCGAAGTCGCCGCCGCGGGCGTCGACCTCGGGCAGCGCCTCGCCGTTGACCCGGGCGATCAGCTGGTCGGCCGCGGCATCGAGGCCGCCGGCGAAATCGTTCTGGCGGAAGCGCGGCTTCATCGCCTCGTCGATGATGCGGGCCGCGGCCAGGTCGGGCACCGCGCCCTCGAGCGCCTTGGCGACCTCGATGCGCATCTTGCGGTCGTCCTTGGCGACCACCACCAGGATGCCGTCGCCGACCGCCTTGCGGCCGATTTTCCAGGCGTTTCCGACCCGGTTGGCGTAGCTCGCGATGTCCTCGGGCTGGGTGGTCGGGACCATCAGCATCACGATCTGCGAGCCCTTCTTCTGCTCGAAGGCCTGCAGCTTGGCGTCGAGCGCGCTGCGCTGCGCGGCGCTCAAGGTGCCGGTCTGGTCGATCACGCGGGCGTCGAGCGCGGGCACCGGCAGCAGGCCCTGCGCCCGCGCGCCCAGCAGCGCCGCCGCCACCAGGAGGAGGGCCGTCAGTGCCTGCCGGATGCGGGCCGCCGTCATCGCCTGGCTGCCGCGCCTACTTCTTCGGGGCGCTGAAATCGACCGTCGGCGGCGCCGAGATCTGGGCTTCGTTCTGGACCGTGAAGTTGGGTTTGGGCTGGTAGCCCAGCACCTTGGCCGTCAGGTTGGTCGGGAAGCTGCGGGCCAGCACGTTGTACTCCTGCACCGTCTGGATGAAGCGGTTGCGCGCCACCGTGATGCGGTTCTCGGTGCCCTCCAGCGTCACGCGCAGGTCGCGGAAGGCCTGGTTGGCCTTCAGGTTCGGATACTGCTCCGACACCGCCATGAGCCGCGACAGCGCGCCCGACAGCTCGCCCTGCGCCTGCTGGAAGCGGGCGAAGGCCTCGGGGTTGTTGAGCGTCTCGGGCGAGACCTGGATCGAGGTCGCCTTGGCCCGCGCCTCGATCACCTTGGTGAGCGTCTCCTGCTCGAAGTTGGCTTCGCCCTTGACCGTGGCGACGATGTTGGGCACCAGGTCGGCGCGCCGCTGGTACTGGTTGAGCACCTCGCTCCAGGCCGACTTGCTGGCCTCGTCGAGGCGCTGGAAGTCGTTGTAGCCGCAGCCCGCGAGCGACAGCGCCGCGATCAAGATCAGTAGCCAGCGTTTCAACATGTCCGAGCCCTCTCTGTACGAAGTCGGCAAAGGTAGCATAGAAGGATGGCGCCCGATCCGCTCCAGGCCCTGCAGGCCGCGAACCGGCGACCCTCCGATGGCCGGCCGTCGAAGGGCGCGCTGCTGATCGCCGGCGCCACCGGCGTGCTGGGCCACGAACTGGTGCGGCGGCTCGCGGGCCGCCATCGCTTCGACCATACCTACGTGCTCGCGCGCGAACCCATCCGCGACGGCCTGCCCGGCGTCGAGACCGTGCAGGTGCCGGACCTGCCGATGGCGCAGTGGCCGCCGGTGGCCGCCCGCACGGCGCTGGTGCTGTTCGAGCCGCCGCGGCTTTTCTACGACCGCGAACGGGCGCTGTGGACGCCCGAGCCGGCGCAGCTGCCGGCGCTGGCCGGCTGGCTGCGGTCGTGCGGCGTCCAGACGCTGGCGGTGGTGCTGCCGCACGACCAGGGCCGGCTGCCCGAGGCGCTGAAGCGAGGCCTGGCCAGCCTCGACGAGCAGGCGGTGGTGGCGCTGGGCTTCGAGCGCGTGCTGCTGGTGCGCTCGGCGCAGAAACCGGTGGCGCGGCGCCTGGCCCATCCCGCCGAGCGGCTGGCGGCCTGGATGCTGTCGATCGCCCGTTTCATGGTGCCGCCCAGCGAGCAGCCGGCGCGGGCCTCCAAGGTGGCCGAGCTGGTCGACGTCGCATTGGCGCTGGCGCCGCCCGGGGTGCACGTGGCGGCGCCCGAACTGGTCTGGCGCGCCACCCAGGGCGAACTGCGCTCGGTGGTGCAAGGCTGGGTGGCCGCCGGCCCTTGAGGCGTCGCGCGACCGAGGCAAAATCGCTACTTCCGGCAGCACCACCATGTCCACCAAAGCCAAACTCCGCGCCAGCACCATCGGCGGCACCGCCGACGATGTCGAAGCCGCCTTCTACGAAGCCCTGCAGCGGGGCGACGTCGACGCCCTCATGGATTGCTGGGCCGACGAGGAAGAGGTGTTCTGCGTCCACCCGGGCGGCCCGCGCCTGGTCGGGGCCGAGGCGATCCGCGCCGCCTTCGAGCACATGTTCGGCAACGGCGCCATCCAGGCCACGCCGGCGCGGGTGCGCAAGGTCGAATCGCTCGCCAGTGCGGTCCACAACGTGCTGGAGCGCATCGAGGTGCTGACCGCCGAGGGGCCGCGCCATGCATTCGTGCTGGCCACCAACGTCTATCACCGCACGGCACAGGGCTGGCGCATGGTCGCGCACCATGCGAGCCCCGGCAGTGCGCACGAGCCCGGCGACGCCAGCGAGGCGCCGCAGACGCTGCATTGAGCGCGGCCATGCAGTACGTCGCCCCACGCTGGCTGCCCGGCGGCAACCTCCAGACCATCTGGCCCGCGCTGTACGCGCGGCGCGCCGAGGCACCGTTGCCGGCCTACCGGCGCGAGCGCTGGGACACGCCCGACGGCGACTTCGTCGACGTCGACTTCCTGGATGCCGCGGTGGCCGGCCCGAGGCCGCTGCTGGTGCTGTTCCACGGCCTCGAGGGGTCGTCCAGAAGCCACTACGCCGAGGTCTTCGGCGCCTACGCCCATGCCCGGGGCTGGGACTATGCCGTGCCGCATTTCCGCGGCTGCAGCGGCGAGCTCAACCTGGCGCCGCGGGCCTACCATTCGGGCGACTTCGAGGAGATCGGCTGGATCCTGGCCCGCCTGCGCGCACAGCGCGACCCGGCCCAGCCCCTGCTGGCGGCGGGTGTCTCGCTCGGCGGCAATGCGCTGATGCGCTGGGCCGAGGAGGCCGGGTCCGAGGCCGCCAAGGTGGCCAGCGCGGTCGCCGCGATCTCCGCCCCGCTGGACCTCGCGGCTGGCGGCGCCGCCATCGGCCGCGGCTTCAACCGGCTGGTCTACACGCGCATGTTCCTGTCGACCATGAAGCCCAAGGCGCTGGCCAAGCTGGCCCAGCACCCGGGCCTGTTCGACCGCGAGAAGCTGCTCGCGGCGCGCGACCTCTACGCCTTCGACGATGTCTTCACTGCGCCGCTGCACGGCTTCCGCAGCACCGACGACTACTGGTCGCGGGGCTCGGCCAAGCCGCACCTGCACCGGATCCGGATCCCGGCGCTGGTCGTGAACGCCGTCAACGATCCGTTCGTGCCGGCCGCGAGCCTGCCGCGCCAGGGCGAAGTCGGCAGCCACGTGACGCTCTGGCAGCCCGCTCACGGCGGCCACGTGGGCTTCCCGCTCGGTGCACCTCCGGGCCACGTGCGGGCCATGCCCGAGCGTGTGGTGGCCTGGCTGAACGAACACCGCTGAGGCACAGACCCGCACGGCGCAAAATGGCGCCATGGATGAGATCGTTCTGAAGGCTCTTGCCAAGTGGCCCAACGTGCCCCACTGCTACGGCTGGCTGGGGCTCGACGCCCGCGGCAACTGGTTCCTGCGCGACGACCGCACCCAGGCCCTGGGGCCGTTCAGCCAGGCCAGGGGCTCACAGCTGCGGCACGACAAGCTGATCGACTTCATCCAGCGCAACTACGAACACGACGACCAGGGCCAGTGGTTCTTCCAGAACGGGCCCCAGCGGGTCTACGTCGAGCTCGAGGCCGCGCCGTGGATCTGGCGGGTGTCGGAGGATTTGTCGGTCCGCTCGCATTCCGGTCTGCCGATCGAGCCCACGGCCTGCCTGCTCGACGGCGAAGGCCGGCTCTACCTGGTGGCGGACATCGGTCTCGGCCTGGTCCATACGCAGGATGTCGGTCTGGCGGCCGAGGCGATCGAGCAGGGGCGATGGGTCCCCGAGGATGTCCGCGCCGAAGACCTTCCGGCCCGTTTCGGCCATGTGCTGAGCCCGTCCGCCGGCCAGCCGTCGCCCCGGCCATGAAAAAAGCCCGCATCGCGCGGGCTTCGGGTCGGGTCGCGGCGGCTTACTTGCCGCTGGCCACCGCGGGGGCCGCATCGGCCGGGGCTGCGCCCTCGGCCGCCGGGGCCGCGGCCGGACGGTCGGGCACCGGGAAGGTGGCGCCGCCCGCGTTGGCCATGTAGACCACCGCGCGACCGATCTCGATGTCGTCGAAGTCGCCGCCGCCCTGGGCCGGCATCGCGCCCTTGCCCTTGAGCGCGTGCTCGACCAGCGTGGCGTAGCCCTGGCCGATGCGCGGGCCCCAGGCTGCGGCGTCGCCGTAGTGCGGCGCGCCCGGGATGCCCGGCGCACCGTGGCAGGCCACGCACTGGGCCTTGAACACGGCCTCGCCGGTGGCCAGCGGCCGGTTGGCGTCGCGGATCTCGATCGAGCCGACCTTCTTCAGGCGGTCGGCGATGTCGCGGTCGCGGGTGTCCTTGGAGACGCCGTACAGCGACATGCTGTCGCCTTGCGCCGAACCCGAGGGATGGGTGCCCGAGACGACGAACGACACGAGGCCGACGATGATCAGGATGGGAGCGATGAAGGAGAAAAAGACCGCGAGCAGCAGTTGCTTCGGATTCTTGATCGGGCCGGTGTGGGCTTCTTCTGTGGCCTGGTAGTGCGGGTCGTCGCTCATTGCGTCCTCAGTATCGGGGGCTTTATTCGGATCAACGGCGGATTATAGAGAGGCCCCCGGACCCGGCCGCCTCAGGCCGGACCCGGGGCGTCCCGCGGCCCTACCGGGTGGCCCAGCCGCCACCCAGGGTCTTGTAGAGCACGACCTGGTTCTGCAGGCGCTGCTGCCGGATCTGAGCGGTCGCGAGCTGAGAGGTGAACAGCGAACGCTGGGCATCCAGCAGGTCGAGCCCACTGGCGACGCCACCGCGATAGCGCATGTCCGACAGCTGGAAGCGGGTTTCCTCGGCCTTGGACTGGGCCACCAGCGCGCGCAGTTCCTCGTCGTAGGTGGCGCGGCCGGCCAGCGCGTCGGCGACCTCGCGGAAAGCCGACTGGATCGACTTCTCGTACTGCGCCACCGCGATCTTCTGTCCGGCGCGGGCCGAGTCCAGGTTGGCCTGGTTGGCGCCGGCGTTGAAGATCGGCAGCGTGATCTGCGGCGCGAAGGCCCAGGCCTTCGTGCCGCTGCTGAACAGGTTGGAGAACTCCGAGCTCGTGGTGCCGATCGAGGTGGTCAGCGTGACCCGCGGGAAGAAGGCGGCGCGCGCGGCACCGATGTTGGCGTTGGCCGCGATCAGCTGCTGCTCGGCGGCACGGATGTCGGGCCGCTCGACCAGCAGGTCGGACGGCAGGCCCGCCGGCACCTCGGGCATCGGCGCCAGCGCCTGCAGTCCCTCGGCGGCGCCGACGATGGTCTCCGGCGGCACCGGGGCACCGAGCAGCAGTGCCAGCGCGTTCTCGTCCTGCAGCCGCAGCCGCTGCTGCTGGGCGTAGGTGGCGCGCGCGGTCTCGGCTTGCGCCTCGGCGAAGCGGTAGTCGATCTCGGAGGCCACGCCGTTGTCGAAGCGCAGCTTGGTCAGCTTGAGCGAATCATCGCGCGTGACCATGGTGCGGCGCGTGATCTCGAGCGCCTCGTCGTCGCCGAGCACCGCCAGCCAGCCGTTGACCACGGAGGCGATCAGGCTGATCTGGGTCGCCTTGCGGGCTTCCTCGGTCGCCAGGTACTGGGCCAGCGCGGCATCCTTCAGGCTCGCCACGCGGCCGAAGAAATCGAGCTCCCAGGCCGTCACGCCCAGGCCCACCGAATAGACGGAGCTCACGCCGTCGCCGACCAGCGACGGACGCTGGCGCGTGCCGCTCGCGCTGGCGTTGAGCGCCGGGTACAGCGCCGCGCGCGTGATCTGGAACTGCGCCCGCGCCTGCTCGATGTTGAGGATCGACACCTGCAGGTCGCGGTTGTTCGTGAGCGCGAGGTGGATCAGCTGCTGCAGCCGCGGGTCGGTGAAGTAGTCCTGCCAGGCCACGGTCGCGGCCAGCGGCTGGCCGGGCGCGGTCGGCGCCGCCGCCGCGTTCGGGAAGGTGGCCGGCACCGGGGCCGCCGGGCGCTCGTAGGTCGGGATCAGCGAGCAGCCCGCCAGCATCAGGGCGGCGGCGCCTGCCAGCGCGGTGGTGATGAATCGCTTAGTCATGTTTTTCTTCCTCGATGCCGGCGGCCTGGGCGTGCCGCTTGTCGGCCTCGTGCTGTCGGGCGCTGCCCTTGAAGAATCCGCGCACCACCACGAAGAACACCGGCACGAAGAACACCGCGAGGGTGGTGCCGGTGATCATGCCGCCGAGCACCCCGGTGCCGATCGCGCGCTGGCTCGCCGAGCCGGCGCCGGTGGCGAAGGCCAGCGGCATCACGCCCAGGCCGAAGGCCAGCGAGGTCATGATGATCGGCCGGAACCGCAGGTGTGCGGCCGCCAGCGCCGATTCGACGACGCCCTTGCCCTGCGCCTGCAGGTCCTTGGCGAACTCGATGATCAGGATCGCGTTCTTCGCCGACAGGCCGATGATGGTGATCAGCCCGACCTGGAAGTACACGTCGTTGGAGTAGGCCCGCAGCATCGTCGCCAGCAGCACGCCCAGCACGCCCAGCGGCACCACCAGGATCACCGCCAGCGGGATCGACCAGCTCTCGTAGAGCGCCGCGAGGCACAGGAACACCGCCAGGATCGCGAAGCCGTACAGGATGATGGCCTGCGAGCCGGCGAGCTTTTCTTCCCGCGACTGGCCGGTCCATTCGTAGCCGAAGCCGGGCGGCAGCTGGGCGGCAAGCCGCTCCATCTCGGCCATCGCCGCGCCGGTGCTGTAGCCCGGCGCCGCGTCGGCGCTGATGCGCATCGCGGGATAGCCGTTGTAGCGCACGGTCTGCTGCGCGCCGGTGATCCAGCGCGTGGTCGCGAAGGCCGACAGCGGCACCGGCTTGCCCTGCGCATTGGCCGCGTTCAGCTTGAGCAGGTCCTCGGGCTGCATCCGCGCCGGGGCGTCGGCCTGCACCACCACGCGCTGCAGGCGGCTCTGGTTCGGGAAGTCGTTGACATAGCTCGAGCCGAGCGCGGTCGACAGCGTCGCGTTGATCGCATCGAAGGTCACGCCCAGCGCATTGGCCTTGTCGCGGTCGATGTCGATCTGCAGCTGCGGTGCGTCCTCGAGGCCGTCGGGCCGGGTCTGCGTCAGGATCTTGCTCTGCGACGCCATGCCCAGCAGCTGGTTGCGGGCGTTGACCAGCGCCTCGTGCCCCGCGCCGGAGCGGTCCTGCAGGCGGAAGGTCACGCCGCTGGCATTGCCCAGTTCGGGAATCGGCGGCGGGCTCAGCGGGTAGATGAAGGCATCGCGGACGCCCGACAGCGCACCGAAGGCACGGCCTGCCAGGGCCGAAGCGGATTCGCCCTCGCCCTTGCGTTCCTTCCAGTCCTTGAGCGTCACGAAGGCGAGGCCGGCGTTCTGGCCCTGGCCCGAGAAGCTGAAGCCCATCACGCCCACCATGCTCTGCACTTCGGGCTGCTTGAGGATGAAGCCCTCGACCTGCTTCATGACGTCGAGCGTGCGCTCCTGGGTCGCGCCCGGCGGCAGCTGCACGTTGACGATGATGTTGCCCTGGTCTTCCTGCGGCAGGAAGGAGGTCGGCACCCGCAGGTAGGCGATCACCACGACGCCGATGATGGCCGCGTAGATCACCAGGTAGCGCAAGGCGCGGCGCAGGATGCGCGCCACCAGGCCTTCGTAGCCCTTGGCGGTGCGCGAGAAGCCGCGGTTGAACCAGCCGAAGAAGCCGGTCTTCTCGTGGTGGTGGCCGGCTTCGACCGGCTTCAGCAAGGTCGCGCAGAGCGCCGGCGTGAGCGACAGCGCCATGAAGGCCGAGAAGCCGATCGACGCCACCATCACGGCCGAGAACTGGCGGTAGATGTTGCCGGTCGAGCCGGCGAAGAAGGCCAGCGGCACGAACACCGAGATCAGCACCACGGTGACGCCGATGATGGCGCCCGAGATCTGCTTCATCGCCTTGCGCGTGGCCTCCAGTGGCGGCAGCCCTTCCTCGCTCATGATGCGCTCGACGTTCTCGACCACCACGATGGCGTCGTCCACCACGATGCCGATCACCAGCACCATGCCGAACATCGTCAGCACGTTGATCGAGAAGCCCAGCGCCAGCAGCACGCCGAAGGTGCCCAGCAGCGCGATCGGCACCACGATGGTCGGGATGATGGTGTAGCGCCAGTTCTGCAGGAACAGGAACATCACCAGGAACACCAGCACCACGGCCTCGACCAGCGTCTCGGCCACCTGCGAGATCGAGATCTTGACGAAGCGCGAGCTGTCGTACGGAATCTCCCACTTCACGCCCTGCGGGAAGAAGCGCGACAGCTCCTCCATCTTGGCGCGCACCAGCTTGGCCGATTCGAGCGCGTTGCCGCTGGGCGCCAGCTGGACGCCGATACCGACCGCCGGTTCGCCGTTCAGGCGCGCCGAGGTCGAGTAGGCCTGGCCGCCGAGCTCGATGCGGGCGACGTCGCGCAGCCGCACGGCCGAGCCGTCGGTGTTGGCGCGCAGCACGATGTTGCGGAACTGCTCGACATTGGTGAGCTGGCCGTTGACCACCACCGTGGCCGCGATCGCCTGGCCGGCCACGTTCGGCAGGTCACCGATGGTGCCCGAGGCCACTTGCGCGTTCTGCCCCTTGATGGCGTTGGTGACGTCGCTCGACGACAGGTTGAAGCCCTGCAGCTTCGCCGGGTCGATCCAGACCCGCATGGCCCGCTCGGTGCCGAACAGCTGCGCCTGGCCGATGCCCTTGACGCGCTGCAGTTCGGGCACGACATTGCGCGAGGCGTAGTCGCCCAGCGCGATCGGGTCGAAGGCCGGGTTGTCGGATGAAAGAATCGTGAACAGCAGGAAGTTGGAGCGCGACTTGTCGACCCGCACCCCCTGCTGCGTCACCGCCGCGGGCAGCCGCGGGGTGGCGCGCGAGAGCCGGTTCTGCACGTCCACCTGCGCCAGGTCGGCGTCGGTGCCGGGCGCGAAGCTGATCGTGATGGCGCCGGTGCCGTCGGCCTGCGCCACCGATTCCATGTAGATCATGCCGGGCGAGCCGTTCATCTCGCGCTCGATGACCGACAGCACGCTGTCCTCGAGCGTCTGGGCGGAAGCACCGGGGTAGGCGGCGTTGATGACGATGGCCGGCGGGGCCACCGGCGGGTACTGGGCGATCGGCAATTGCGTGATCGCCACACCGCCCACCACGAGGATGAACAGTGCGATCACCCACGCGAAGATCGGACGGTCGATGAAGAACTTGGCCATGCGGGCGGGCTCCTTACTTCGCGGCCGCAGCCGGGGCGGCCGCAGCGGAAGCAGCCGGCGCCGGGGCGGTGGCGCCCTGCGGCCCGGTCCACGGCACCGCCTTCACGGGCGTGCCGGGCGGCATCATCTGCAGCTTCTGGAAGCCGTCGACCATCACCTGCTCGCCGGCCTTCAGGCCATCGAGCACCACCCACTGGTTGTTCTGGGCGGCGCTGATCTTCACCGTGCGCTTGCTCAGCTTGCCGTCGGCGCCCACCACCGTGAGGGTGTCGCCCTGCTGGGTGCGCGTGACCGCCTGTTGCGGCACCGTGATCGCGTTGGTGGCCTGGGCCTGCTCGATGCGCACGCGCACGTACAGGCCTGGCAGCAGGTCGCCCTTCGGGTTCGGCACTTCGGCGCGCAGCGTGACCTGGCCGGTGGTCTGGTCGACCGTCAGGTCGGAGAACAGCAGCCGGCCCGGGTGCGCGTATTCGGTGCCGTCCTCGAGCGCGATGCGCACGCTGGCGGCCTCGCCGCCGGCGCGCTTGAACTGGCCGTCCTGCAGCGCGCGGCGCAGCCGCAGCACCTCGGTGGCCGACTGCGTGAAGTTCACATACAGCGGGTCGATCTGCTGGATCACTGCCAGCGCCGTGGCGTCGCCCTGGCCCACCAGTGCGCCTTCGGTCACGAGCGAGCGGCCGATGCGGCCCGAGATCGGGGCCGTCACGGTCGCGTAGCCGAGGTTGATCTTGGCGGTCTGCAGCGCGGCGCGGCCGACCGCGATGTCGGCTTCGGCGGTCTTGGCCGCGGCGACCGCGTTCTGGTATTCCTGCTTGCTGACCGCGTTGGCCGCGACCAGCGGCTTGTAGCGCTCGGCCAGGGCCCGGGCCTGCACCGCATTGGCTTCGGCGCGCGCCAGGCTGGCCTCGGCGCTCGCCGCCGCGGCGGCGTAGGGGGCGGGGTCGATGCGGTAGAGCACCTGGCCGGCCTTCACGTCGCTGCCTTCCTGGAACACACGCTGCATCAGGATGCCGGCGGCGCGGGCGCGCACCTCGGCCACCCGGGTGGACTCGAGCCGGCCCGGCAGTTCGGTCACCAGCCCGACGTTGGTCGGGGTCGCGACCACCACGCCCACCTCGGGTGCCGGATGGCCGCCGCCACCCGCGGCCTTCGGGGCTTCTCCCTTGCCGCAGGCGGTCAGCGCGAGCAGCATGACGGCGGCGGCGGCAATGGTGGCAGGGCGGCGCGGCGAGAACAACGAATGGCGCGAGACATGCAAGTCGGGCATGTGATTCCTTTGAAGGAGGGACGGGAGATTGGCGCGACCGCGCGGGTGCCTAGAGCAACGGGGCGATCTTGACTATCGGGGAAAGGGCTCTATCTTACATACATTCATGAATGTATAGTGTCACCTTTCCCAGCCGGTGGATTTTAAGAAGGGAGTCTCTGAAAAATGGTCAGACGAACCAAGGAAGAGGCCCAGGAGACGCGCAACCGCCTGCTCGACGCGGCGGAGGTCCTGTTCCAGGCCCAGGGCGTGTCGCAGACTTCGTTGCAGCAAATTGCGCACCAGGCCGGCGCGACCCGAGGCGCGATCTATTGGCACTTCAAGGACAAGGCGGCGCTTTTCAACGCCATGATGGACCGCGTCACGCTGCCGCTCGAGGCCGAGGTGGCCCGGGCCTCCGCCGGCAGCGGCGCCGAGCCCATGGGCGAGGTCGAGCACCAGATGGTCGAGGCGCTGAAGCTCATGACCAGCGACATGCAGGTGCGCCGGGTGTTCGACATCGCCACCCACAAGGTCGAGTACACCCACGACATGGAGTCGGTGCAGCAGCGCCACCTGTCGGCGCGCAACGGCTGCGTGACCGAGTTCGAGAAGGCCATGGTGGCCGACGCCCGCCGCACCCGCAGGCGGCTGCCGATCCCGGCGCCGGCGGCGGCCCAGGGCCTGCATGCGCTGATCAGCGGGCTGATCCAGAACTGGCTGCTGGACCCGTCCGCTTTCGACCTCGTGGAAACGGGGCGCCAAGCCTTCCGGGTTTACCTCACGGGCCTCGGATTTCCCCCCAATGTGCCGGGCGCCGTCCGATAGGCGATAATAGAGAGCTTCCGATGTTTCGGAAGCCCCTCTCGCTGTATTTCAACGGATAGAATTCGGCCCTCCGAAGGCTGAGATCCAGGTTCGATTCCTGGCGGCGGGACCAAATTTGAGGCCGGAAGCATCCCAGTTGCTTCCGGCCTTTTCACATCTGCGGCCCTGATCGATGCGGTGCTTCTCCAAGGTGCAGGGCGATCCGCTATCGTGCGGTACATGTCTTCCTCCGAGTTCCCTGCGCCTGGCACCGTCGGCCGCCCGACGCTCGACGTCGCGGTCGTGATGCGCCGCGAGCGCCTGCACGGCCCGTCGAGCCACTGGCAGCCCTGGCGCTGGACGCTCGACAGCGTGATCCCCGACGCGCCAGGCTTCGGCGCCGGGCCCCGGCTGCTGCACGACGACGACGGCGCGCAGCGATGGCTCCATCCCGGCTACAAGGTCGAGCTGTTCCGCGACGAAGCCGAGGGCTACCACCTGAACGCGACCACCCCGGCGCCCTGCTGGTTCGTGCTCTGGCGCATGGACGAGGAGGCGACGCTCGGCCCCGAGCCGATCCCGCGCCCGGTCGTCGTGACGCTCAGCTACTACGAGGCCGGCCGCTGGCTGGATGCGCAGGAGACCGTCGAACAGGTGCCGGCCCCGCCCGAGGTGATCGACTGGGTGCGCGACTTCGTGGATGCGCACTACGTGATCGAGCCCAAGCGCCGCCGGCGGCCCGAGAGCTTCCGGCCGCTGGTCGATCGCTTCGGCAACGCGGCCAGCGTGACGACCGAAAAAAAGCGCGGACCGGGAGCCGGCGATGTCTGAGGGATTCCTGGGTCGGTGGTCGCGCCGCAAGCAGGCCGAGCGCGCCGGCCAGGTGCCGGAAGAGCAGCCGCCGACAGCGCCGGCGCCACCGCAGGACGCCCCGCCTGCGACGCTCGAAGCGAGCACGATGCCTGCCGATCCCGCGCCCGAACCGCCGCCGCTCACGCTGGCGGACGCGCAGGCGCTCACCATCGAGTCCGACTTCAGGCCGTTCGTCGCCCGGGAGGTGGCGCCCGAAGTCAAGAACGCTGCCTTCAAGAAGCTGTTCGCCGACCCCCACTTCAACGTGATGGACGGCCTGGACACCTACGTCGACGACTATTCCAAGCCGACTCCCCTGCCCGACAGCGTGCTGCGCCAGATGGCAAGTGCGAAATTTCTGAACCTCTTCGACGAAGAGCCCGAGCAGACATCCCGCGACGATGGATCGCCAGACGTGGCACAGTCGAGCGATCCAGGGGACCTTTCCAGCCAGCCGGTTGCCGATGCGCAACCCGCCAGCCAAGATGCCGATGACCACCACGCTGATCTGCGACTGCAACAAGACGATGCCGCTCGAGCCGAAGACGCTCGGGACGGCCCTGGCTGAGTCACTCCCCCTTCATTCCTCGCTCTGCCGCCGCGAGGCGGCATCGTTCCAGCGAGCCGTCCAATCCGGCGACGACGTGGTGGTCGCCTGCACCCAGGAGAAGCGGCTTTTCGCGGAGCTGGCGGCGCAGGTGCCGGCGGCCACGTCGCCGATCCGCTTCGTCAACATCCGCGAAACCGGCGGCTGGAGCCGCGACGCCAGGAGCGCGATGCCGAAAATCGCTGCCCTCCTCGCCGCCGCCCGGCTGCCCGAGCCCGATCCGGTCTCGACCGTGCGCTATGTCAGCCAGGGCCGCCTGCTGATCGTCGGTCCGCTGGACGAGGCCGAGAAGGCGGCGGCGCTGGTCGCCGATTCCCTCGACGTGACGATCTTCTCGCAAGGCGCGGGCGCGGCCGGCGGTGCGCAGGAGCGGCGCTGGCCCGTGCTCGCCGGGCGCATCGATTCGCTGGCGGGCTGGCTCGGCGCGTTCCGGCTGCAGTGGACTCGCGACAACCCGATCGACCTCGACCTCTGCACCCGCTGCAACGCCTGCGTGGCCGCGTGTCCCGAACAGGCCATCGGCCTGGACTACCAGATCGACATGGCCAAGTGCAGCGCGCACCGTGATTGCGAGCGCGCCTGCACCGCGGCCGGTGCGATCCGCTTCGACCGGCCGCCGGAGGCGTTCGACGGCGACTTCGACCTCGTGCTCGATCTCGGCGCTGCGCCCCAGATCGATTGGCATGCGCCGCCGCAGGGCTATTTCCACCTGCCGGGCGGCGTGGCGCATCCCCAGGGCCCGCAGACCCTGCTGCGGCTGCGCGACATGGACGGCGAATTCGAGAAGCCGAAGTTCTTCGACTACAACCAGAAGCTCTGCGCCCACAGCCGCAACGAGGTGGTCGGCTGCAGCGCCTGCATCGACGTCTGCTCGGCCCACGCCGTGAGCAGCGCCAAGGAACGCCAGCGCATCGTCGTCAATCCCCATCTCTGCGTCGGCTGCGGCGCCTGCACGACCGTGTGCCCGACGGGCGCGCTGGGCTATGCCTATCCGCGCGCCCCCGACCAGGGGCTCAAGCTGCGGACGCTGCTGTCCACCTATGCGGGTGCGGGTGGACGCGACGCGGTGCTCCTGCTGCACAGCGAGGAGGGCGGCCAGGCGCTGGTGGCGCAGCTGGGGCGGCAGGCGCAGCTCGGCAAGGCGCAGGGCGTGCCGGCGAACGTGATCCCGGTCGGGCTCTTCCACGCGGCAAGCACCGGCATCGACCTGTGGCTGAGCGCCGTGGCGTTCGGCGCGTCGCAGGTGTGCGTGCTCGTCACCGGCGAGGAAGCGCCGCAGTACCGCGCCGCACTCCAGACACAGGCGGCGCTTGCCCAGTCGCTGCTGCACGGGCTGGGCTACACGGGCACTCACTTCCGCATCGTCGAAGCGGCGTCGGTCGCCGCGCTCGACGGCGCGCTCGGCGCACTGCGCGACACCCGGCCGCAGGTGCCCGACAAGGTCGCCCGGTTCGCGGTCGGCGGCGACAAGCGCAGCACGCTCGAACTCGCGCTCGATCACCTGACGGAGGCCGCGCCGGCGCTGAAGGCGCAGCCCGACACGCCGATCGCCATCCCGTTGCCGCCAGGCGCGCCCTTCGGCACCGTCGCAGTCGACAAGGACAAGTGCACCTTGTGCCTGGCCTGCGTCGGCGCCTGCCCGGCGGGCGCACTCCAGGATAACCAGAACGCGCCGCAGCTTCGCTTCATCGAGAAGAACTGCGTCCAGTGCGGGCTGTGCGAAACGACCTGTCCCGAGCGCGCGATCTCGCTGGTGCCGCGGTTCCTGGTGGCGCCCGAGCGCAAGCAGCCGGTGGTGCTCAACGAGGCCAGGCCCTGGTCGTGCATCCGCTGCGCGAAGCCCTTCGGCACCCAGAAGGCCATCGAAGCGATGCTCGGCAAGCTGGCCGGCCATGCCATGTTCCAGGGCGAGGCCCTGGAACGGCTCAAGATGTGCAGCGACTGCCGGGTGATCGATCTGTACAGCGCGCAGGGCGAAATGAAGATCACAGACCTATGAGCCAAAGCTTCCCCGCCTCCTCGGCACTCGACGAAGAGATCGCCCGCGCGGAACTCTACGGACTGCTGGCGCGCCTCTGGTACGCCGCACCCGATGCCGAACTGCTCGAGGCCGTCCAGGTCGCACCGACCGAAGCGCCGGCCGCGGGCGCGTTCCTGGAGGAGCCGTGGCGCACCCTGGTGGGCGCGTCACGCGACACCGACGCGGGGGCGCTTCGCAACGAATACGACGCGCTCTTCGGCGGGATCGGCAAGCCGGAGGTCTATCTGTTCGGCTCGCACTACCTGAGCGGATTCCTCAACGACAAGCCGCTGGTGCACCTGCGCCGCGATCTCGAGCGGATCGGCCTCGCGCGCGACGAATCGATGCCCGAGACCGAGGACCACATTGCCTGTCTCTTCGAGGTCATGCGCTACCTGATCGCCGGAGAAGACATCGAGGTCTCGAACCTCCCGGCCCAGCAGGCCTTCTTTTCGACCCATGTGCAGCCATGGCTGCCGGCCATGTGCGACGCCGTGGCGCAGCACCCCAAGGCGCGCTTCTACGCCGCCCTGGCCGGCCTGACCTCGGCCTTCGCGGAGGTCGAACGCCAGGGCTTCGACATGCTGGACTGAGATCGAAGGACATTGACGACGACCTATTAGGGTCAGGACTAGTATCCAAACGTACGCAACTGGTTTTATATGTGGGTTCGCCCAGCCACTCCTGGAGTTGACATGCAGGACAGCCAAAACGCCGCCCCTCAGCGGGCGTCGCGAAGGGGATTCTTTTTCGGCGCCGCCACGGTCGGCGCCGCCGCCGCGGCGGTCGCCGTGCTGCCCGGGGTCGCCCCGGCGCCCGACGCCACGGCGGCGCCCGAGCTCCCGCCACCGCCCGCGAAGGGCGGCGGCTACTCGCTGAGCGAACACGTCAAGCGCTACTACAAGACCACGTCCGCCTGAGCACGAAGGCACCTGCGATGCTACTGACCAAAAAATCGACCGGCGCCCCGCATGGCGGCGCCGCTTCTTCCTCGTCGTCCCTTGTCCACAGCTTGCGGCGCGGCCTCTCGAGCGCGCTGCCGACCATGGACCGGCGCGCCTTCCTGCGCCGATCGGGCCTGGGCGTCGGCGCCGGCCTGGCGGCCGGCCAGCTCACGTTGCTGCGCAAGGCCAATGCCGCCGAAGGCCGTCCGACCGCGGTGGGTGCGGGCAAGGTCGAGGTCCGGCGCACCATCTGCTCGCACTGCTCGGTCGGCTGCGCCTCCGACGCCGTGGTCGAGAACGGCGTCTGGGTCCGCCAGGAACCGGTGTTCGACTCGCCGATCAACCTGGGCGCGCACTGCGCCAAGGGCGCCGCCCTGCGCGAGCACGGCCACGGCGAATACCGCCTGCGCTATCCGATGAAGCTGGTGAACGGCAAGTACGAGCGCATCAGCTGGGACACGGCGCTCGACGAGATCACCGCCAAGCTCAAGGATCTCTCGAAGGCCAGCGGCCCCGATTCGGTCTACTGGATCGGCTCCAGCAAGCACAGCAACGAGCAGGCCTACCTGCTGCGCAAGTTCGTGAGCTTCTTCGGCAGCAACAACTGCGACCACCAGGCGCGCATCTGCCACTCGACCACGGTCGCGGGCGTGGCGAACACATGGGGCTACGGCGCCATGACCAATTCGTACAACGACATGCGCAATGCCAAGGTGGCGCTGTACATCGGTTCGAATGCGGCCGAGGCCCATCCGGTGAGCATGCTGCACATGCTGCATGCCAAGGAAAACGGCTGCAAGATGATCGTGGTCGATCCGCGCTTCACGCGCACCGCGGCCAAGGCCGACGAGTACGTGCGGATCCGCTCGGGCTCCGACATTCCCTTCCTCTTCGGTGTGCTGCACCACATCTTCAAGAACGGCTGGGAAGACAAGAAGTACATCAACGACCGCGTCTTCGGCATGGACGAGGTGCGCGCGGAGGTCATGGCCAAGTGGACGCCCGACAAGGTCGAGGAGGCCTGCGGCGTCAACGAGGCGCAGGTGCTCAAGGTCGCGACCTGGCTCAACGAGAACCGTCCGGGCACCATCGTCTGGTGCATGGGCCAGACGCAGCACACGATCGGCAACGCGATCGTGCGTGCCTCCTGCATCCTGCAGCTGGCGCTGGGCAATGTCGGCACGGCGGGCGGCGGCACCAACATCTTCCGCGGCCACGACAACGTGCAGGGCGCCACCGACGTCGGCCCGAACCCCGATTCGCTGCCCGGCTACTACGGCCTGGTCGAAGGATCATGGAAGCACTTCGCCGCCACCTGGGGCGTGGATTTCGACTGGATCAAGAGCCGCTTCGCCTCGCCCGCGATGATGAGCAAGCCCGGCATCACCGTGTCGCGCTGGATCGACGGCGTGCTCGAGAAGAACGAGCTGATCGACCAGGACTCGAACCTGCGCGGCGTCGTCTATTGGGGCCACGCGCCCAACTCGCAGACCCGCGGCCTCGAGATGAAGCGGGCGATGGACAAGCTCGACCTGCTGGTGGTGGTCGATCCGTATCCGTCGGCCACCGCGGCCATGGCCGCCATGCCCGGCCGGGCCGAAGACCTCAATCCCAACCGCGCGGTCTACCTGCTGCCGGCCTGCACCCAGTTCGAGACCAGCGGCTCGGTGACGGCCTCCAACCGCTCGCTCCAGTGGCGCGAGAAGGTGATCGAGCCGCTGTGGGAAAGCCGCAGCGACCACATGATCATGCAGCAGTTCGCCGACCGGCTCGGCTTCGGCAAGGAGCTCAGCAAGAACTACAAGATGCAGCAGGTCAAGGGCATGGACGAGCCCGTGCCCGACGACATCCTGCGCGAGATCAACAAGTGCTGCTGGGCGGTCGGCTACACCGGCCAGAGCCCCGAACGGCTGCAGGCCCACATGCGCAACATGGCCGCCTTCGACGTCCGAACGCTCAAGGCGAAGGGCTCGGTCAAGGACAAGGTCAACGGCTACGACATCGCGGGCGACTACTACGGCCTGCCCTGGCCCTGCTACGGCACGCCCGCGTTGAAGCACCCCGGCTCGCCGAACCTGTACGACACCTCCAAGCACGTCATGGACGGCGGCGGCAACTTCCGCGCCAACTTCGGCGTCGAGCGCAACGGCAAGAACCTGCTGGCCGAAGACGGCTCCCATTCGCTCGGCGCTGCCATCACGACCGGCTACCCCGAACTCGACCACCTGCTGCTCAAGAAGCTCGGCTGGTGGGACGAGCTCACCGAGGCCGAAAAGGCCAAGGCCGACGGCAAGAACTGGAAGACCGACAGTTCGGGCGGCATGATCCGCGTGTTCATGCAGAACCACGGCTGCCATCCCTTCGGCAACGCGAAGGCGCGCGCCGTGGTGTGGAACTTCCCCGATGCGATCCCGCAGCACCGCGAGCCGCTCTACGGGACCCGGCCGGACCTGGCGGTAAAGTACCCCACGCACGACGACAAGATGGCCTTCTGGCGTCTGCCCACGCTCTACAAGAGTATTCAGCAGCGCAACATCGCCGACAAGATCGCGGAGAAGTTCCCGTTCATCATGACCTCCGGCCGCCTGGTCGAATACGAGGGCGGCGGCGAGGAGACGCGTTCCAATCCCTGGCTGGCCGAGCTGCAGCAGCAGATGTTCATCGAGATCCATCCGCGGGTGGCGGCCGAGAAGGGCATCCGCAACGGCGAGCGCGCCTGGGTCCACACGCCCACCGGGGCGCGGCTCAACGTGCAGGCCCTGGTGACCGAGCGCGTCGGGCCTGACACGGTCTTCATGCCTTTCCACTTCTCCGGCCACTGGCAGGGGGCCGACATGCTGGCCTACTACCCGGCGGGCGCGCATCCGATCGTGCGCGGCGAAGCGATCAACACCAGCACCACCTACGGGTACGACAGCGTCACGATGATGCAAGAAACCAAGACGACGGTCTGCAACGTCGAGAAGGCATAGAGGACTCAGTATGGCAAGAATGAAGTTCGTCTGCGATTCCGAACGCTGCATCGAATGCAACGGCTGCGTCACGGCCTGCAAGAACGAGAACGAGGTGCCGTGGGGCGTGAACCGCCGCCGCGTCGTGACGCTCAACGACGGCGTGCCCGGCGAGCGCTCGATCTCGGTGGCCTGCATGCATTGCTCCGACGCACCCTGCATGGCGGTCTGCCCGGTCCAGTGCTTCTACCGCACTGAAGAAGGCGTGGTGCTGCACGACAAGGATGTCTGCATCGGCTGCGGCTATTGCTCGTACGCCTGCCCGTTCGGCGCGCCGCAGTTTCCGTCGCAGGGCACCTTCGGCGCCCGCGGCAAGATGGACAAGTGCACCTTCTGCGCCGGCGGCCCGGAAGAAAACGGCTCGCAGGCCGAGTTCGAGAAGTACGGCCGCAACCGCCTGGCCGAAGGCAAGCTGCCGGCCTGCGCCGAGATGTGCTCGACCAAGGCCCTGCTGGCGGGCGACGGCGACGTGGTCGCCGACATCTTCCGCACCCGCGTGGTCCATCGCGGCAAGGGTGCCGAAGTGTGGGGCTGGGGCACCGCCTACGGCTCGCAGACAGCCGGCACGCCGACCAACGGGGTCGCGAAATGAGGCGCCTTTCCGCAACGGTGGCGCTGGTCTCGGCGCTGGTGCTGCTGGCGGCCTGCACCGAGAAGCCGCAGACCAACGCCCATGGCGTGCGGCTGGATGCCGCCCCATGGACCGGCACCGGCACCAAGCCCGACACCGGCACGGCGTTCACCGCCAGCGGCTGGCAGATCGGCGACCGGTCGTCCTGGGAGCAGCACCTCAAGACGCGCGCCCAGAACCAGAACGAATACAACCGGATCAACTGAGCCGGAGGTTGCATGAGACAAGCGCTTAACGCCCTGGCGATGGCCGCCGTGCTGGGTTGCAGCATCGCCGCCCATGCCCAGACGCCGGAACCGCCGGCCGCAGCCACCGCGCCGGCAGTCGCCACACCGGCGCCGGTCGCGCCTGCCGCGCCGGTCGCGGGCGGCATCCGCAGCCAGAACATCTTCGACGTCAAGCCGGAAGCCAGCGCCGACCCGAACTACCTCAACCAGACCAATGGCGAACGCCAGCGGGTCCAGCCGGGCAACAACGCGCCGATGTGGCGCCAGGTGAGCGGCGGCGTGACCGGCTTCAGCAGCCTGCCGGCCAGCGAAGCGCCGGAGGCCGGCAACCTGATCCAGGGCTTCGTGAAGTACCCGGGCTCGCTGTACACCAACGCCGGCGAAGCCTGGCGCCAGGTGCGCAACAACTGGATCATTCCCTACGGCGCCGCGCTGCTCTTCGTGACCTTGCTGGCGCTGGCGATCTTCTATTTCACCCGCGGGCCGATAGGGCTGCACGGCCGCGAGACCGGCCGCAAGATCGAGCGCTTCACCCCGTTCGAGCGGGCCACGCACTGGTCGAACGCGGGTGCCTTCGTGGTGCTGGCCATCTCGGGCATCGTGATGGCCTTCGGCAAGTTCTTCCTGCTGCCGGTGCTGGGCGGGGCCTTGTTCGGCTGGCTGGCCTACGTCCTCAAGACCGTGCACAACTTCGTGGGTCCGCTGTTCGTGGTGACGACGATCTTCATGATCTTCACCTTCATTCGCAGCAACTGGCCCAGCAAGGACGACTTGACGTGGCTCAAGCGAGGGGGCGGCCTGTTCGGGGGCAAGGAGCCGCCTTCGCATCGATTCAACGCGGGCGAGAAACTGGTGTTCTGGGGTGGCGTGATGCTGCTTGGCAGCCTGGTCATCGGATCGGGGCTGTTCCTCGACAAGCTGCTGCCGGGCTTCGTCTACACGCGCGGCGAGATGCAGGTCGCGCACATGATCCACGCCGTCGCGACGCTGTGCATGATGGCGCTGATCATGGGCCACATCTACATCGGCACGCTGGGCATGAAGGGCGCCTACTCCGCCATGCGCGAGGGCTCGGTCGACGAGACCTGGGCCAAGGAACATCACCCGCTCTGGTATGCCGACATCGCGGCCGGCAAGATCCCGGCGCAGCGCAGCGTGCAGGCACGCGAGCATGCGCCAGTCGCCAACGTCCGGGTCGAAGGAAGTCCCTCATGAAGAACGCGCTGAAACTTTGCGGCCTGTCGTTGGCCTTGGCTTTTGCATCCTCTGCGCTGGCCAGGTTGCCCGCACCGCCTGCCACGCCCGAAGCCAAGGCCAAGGCGGCCGAGGCGGCGGCCAGGACCGCCTGGAGCGCCAAGGTCGACAGCTACCAGCTCTGCCAGGCGCAGACGCGGGTCGCGGACCATGTCCGCGAAGGACTGGTCGCCGCGGGCAAGCCGGTGCCGGTCGCCACGCCGACGCCGCCATGCACCGACCCGGGCCCCTTCGCCTTTGCGCCGCCGACCGAGGAAGCGAAGCCGATCGAAGCCTCGGGCGCCCATTCGCCCGCAACCACCGCCGCTTCGCCGCCGAGCTCCAACCAGACCTCGGCCGAGACCAATCCCGCCCCCAAGAAATGAGGCACGCCACGACCGCCACTGCACCTAAGTGCAAGTGACAGCCCGCCTCGGCCCGCGTATGGTCGCTTCGGCTTCCTTCCACAACGCAGGTCCAACATGAAAAACCTCCAAAGACAGGCATTGCTCGCGGCGTGCGCCGCGTTGACTCTTTGCGCCGGCACCGCCAGCGCACAGACCGAGGCTCCGCGACGGAGCATCGAGGTCGAGGACGCCAGGGGCGGCTCGGCGGTGCTGTCCGTCACCGGCGAGATCACCGCCGTGGATGTCGCGAACCGGATCGTCTCGATCAAGGGCCCGAGGGGCAACATCAACGACCTGCGGGTCGACCCGGCGGTGCGCAATCTCGAGCAGGTCAAGGTCGGCGACCGGGTTCGCCTGAGCTACCGCATCGGCGTCGCCGTGGCGCTGGTGAAGGGCGGCGACGGCATTCGCGAGCGGGTCGAGACCGATGCGGCCGCGGTGGCCCAGAAGGGCGCGCGGCCGGGCGGCGTCGCCGTCAACCGCACCACCATCGTCGCCAACGTCTTCTCGCTCAATCGCAAGAAGAACATCGTCACGCTGCGGGGCACCAGCGGCCAGCTGGTCGACGTCCACGTGCGCGATCCGAAGGCCCTGAAGGACGTGAACGTCGGCGACCAGGTGGTGGCCAACATCACGGAATCCGTGGCGCTGCGGGTGACGCCGGCACCGGCGAAGTGAGCCGGCGGGGCGGAGCTTGTCGGGCTGCGCTCGCGCCCGCCCGATAATCCGCCCATGACCTCGCCCGCCCTGGACCGCTTCATCGCCGAAGCCGCGGCACGCAGCCGCGTGCATACGCTCGCCGCCGACCGCGTGCTCGCGCTGGCACCGCTGATGCTGGACCTCATCGAGGACGCCGAGAGCTTCCTGGAGCCGCAGCACTACCGCAGCGACCCGGACGGCTACACGCGCAACCTGATCCGCGACGACCCCGACCACGGGCTGTCTCTCTACGCGCTGGTCTGGCGCCCCGGCCAGTGGACACCGGTGCACGACCACGGCAGCTGGGGCGTGGTCGGCATCGTCGAAGGCGTGCTCGAGGAGCGCAGCTACCTGCGGGTCTCGCCCGAGGGCGGCGATCAGGACATCGACCTGGTGCGCGGCGGCCTCCAACTGCTCACGCGCGGCGCGGTGACGAGTTTCGTGCCGAACCCCGACCACATCCATGTCACGGGCGTTCCCGTCGAGCGCGCCCAGGCCGTCAGCCTGCACCTGTATGGGCGCACGATGAAGGACTTCAACATCTACGACGTCGCGGCACGCACGCGCCGCCGCGTGCAGGTCGCGCACAACGAGAGCTGAGGCCGGCGAGCGTGGCGAATCAGAAGAACGCGCGCAGATAGTTGACCGGCGAGTGGTCGGTCAGGGCCCGGGCGGGAAGGGCATCCGGGCGTGGCTGCGCGAGCACGCGCGCGGCGTGCGCGGCCTGTCCCGTGAGCCGGTCCTTGAGCACGAACGGGGTTTCCGGGTTGTCGTGCAGCACGCCGTCCTTGTCGATGTAGAGCAGCCTGCCGACATGGTGGTAGGAGGTGATGCCGGGCGGCAAGGTCGGCACGACGTCGGCGCAGTTGACGATGCGCGTCATGGCGCGCGCCGGCAGCGAATCGATGAAGTCGATGTCGCCGACGCGCGGAGAGCCGATCGTGATGACGTCGGTCGGTTCGATCAGGCCGGCGAATATCGTCGCCACGGCCGCCCCGAGGCTGTGGCCGCAAAGCAGCAGCCGCCTGCGATGCGGGGCGCCGTTCGAAAGCCATTGCAGCACCTGCGTCTCCAGCGATTCGGCCGCCCGGCCGAATCCCGAATGCACGTGGCCGCCGGCCCAGGGCGTCGGCAGCAGGGCCAGGTCGGCCAGCAGGTCCTTCGGATCGTCGGGCTGGGTGCCGCGGAAGGCGATCATCGCCAGCCCGTCTGCGGCCCGCAGCGACGCGTAGCCGTAGGCCCCGGTGGACCGGTCGGCGAAGTGGGCAGGTTCCGCGAAACCCGCCAGGCGCAGCGCGTCCGCCAGCCTGCGCGATTCGGCCGGATCCGACTCGGCATGCAGGTAGGCCAGGCGCGCTGCTTCGACCGCCAGTCCGGGCAATGTGACATCCGGGCGCCCGACGAACATCGTGGGCCGCTTCTCTGGATGGAACAGTGCATCGGGGGATGCGTCGTATTCGATGGATACCTTCGCATCGGCCCCGCTACTCATCGCTTCGCCTCCATGGTGTGGCTGGCATTGTGTGATGGACCGATTGCGGCCGGCAAGCGCGCAGGGTCCCGGGGCTTCGGTTCCTCCCCAATATGTGGGAGGCGCGGGCGCGTCGCCTTTTTGTCAGGGCGTCGGCTGAGACAGCACCCAGTCTGCGAGCAGCCTGGCCTGCGCCTCGTCGACCTGGGACTGGCGCGGCATGATGACGCGGCCCCAGTTGCCGACGCTGCCGTTGCGGATCCTGCCGGCCAGCCGCGCCGGTGCGGCCGGGTCGTCGCGCCAGCGCGCCGCCACCTGGGCGAAGCCGGGGCCGACCTGCTTGTGGACCATGCCATGGCAGGCCATGCAGCCGTTGGCCCGGGCCAGCGCCAGGGCCTGTTCGGCCGGCGCTGCGGCCGCGGCGCCGGCGAGCTGCACCAGCCCGCCGATCGACAGCACCAGGGTTCGAATGTTCGTCAAGCGCATCGGTTCGGATTCTCGGCCAACTCGAAGTGGTGGACGCGCATGGCCGAACTTTCTAGGATGTTCGCGAAGGCGGCAGCCGCCCAAGGAGAAGCAGACATGCATCGACTCAAGGCTTTGGCAGCGATCGGGTTCTTCGTCGCGGGGCAGGCCGCGCTGGCGCAGGCGCCGCGGGAGGCGGACGATGCGTCCGTCCTGTCGTGCGCCGATTTCAATGCCGCGGCGTCGCAGGTGCTGCCCGGCCAGAACGCCAGCGAAGCCCAGCGGCGCCGTGCCATCGAGGCGCAGGACTACCTCGGCAACGGCATGGTCTGGCTGCACGGCTATCTCACCGGGCGCAACGGCCCGGCGGTCGGCAAGCTGACCCGCGACTGGATCAGCACCCAGGTCACCCGGCTCGGCAAGGCATGCGCGGCCGCCGCCGACCCGGCCAAGACCCGCATCGTCGACCTGGTGCAGAAGCCATGAGGACGCTGCATGCGCTGGTCGCCGTCGCGCTGCTGGTGGCGGCAGGCGCGGCCGATGCACAGCGCCACCATTCGCGCCATCGGCCGCCGCCGCACCACTGGAACAGCGGCTGGAACAACAACCACTGGAACAACGACTGGCACAACCGCCGCGACGCCCAGCGTGCCGGCGTCGTGACCGGCGTGCTGGCCGGCGGGGTCGCGGGTTCGGCGGAGCGCCAGCGCGCCGACCAGCGCCACGCCGACTGCCTCTGGATCACCGGCAACACCTGGGAGTGCGACCGCCGCCGCTGGGACGACGAGATGCGCGCACGCGACCGGGCGCGCCGCACCGGCGTGGTCGCGGGCGTGGCGGCCTACGCGATCGTTCGCAATTGAGGGTCGCCAGGCTCGTATCCTTCGGGTTCCACCCCTTCGTGCGGAGGATGCTTGACCTACCAGCTTCACTACTGGCCCACGATCCAGGGCCGCGGCGAATTCGTCCGCCTGGCGCTCGAGGCCGCGGGCGCTGCCTATGTCGACGTCGCGCGCGAGCCGCCGTCCAGGGGCGGCGGCGAATCGAATCTGGGGCGCCGGCTCGACGATCCGGACAATCCCCGGCCCTCGTTCGCGCCGCCCTTCCTGGTCGACGGCGACATCGTGGTCGGCCAGACCGCGGCGATCCTGCTGTACCTCGGTCCGCGCCTCGGGCTCGCGGGCGTGGGCGAGGCCGACGGCCTCTGGACGAACCAGCTGCAGCTGACCGTCGCCGATTGCGTGGCCGAGGCGCACGACACCCATCATCCGCTGTCGACCGGGCTCTACTACGAAGACCAGCGCGAGGCCGCGCTGGCACGCGCCAGGGCCTTTCGCGAGGAGCGCATTCCGAAATTCCTGAACTGGTTCGAGACGGTGCTGAAGCGCAATCCGTCCGGCGACCTGCACCTGGTCGGCGACGTCCTCACCTACGCCGACCTCTCGCTGTTCCAGCTGGTCGCGGGGCTGCGCTATGCCTTCCCCAAGGCCGCCGCGCGGGCCCTGGCCGACACCCCGGCGGTCGTGAAGCTGCATGCCAACATCGGTCGCCGGCAGCGGGTGCACGACTATCTGCGCAGCTCGCGCCGGATTGCCTTCAACGAGGACGGGATCTTCCGCGCCTACCCCGAACTCGACGGCTGATGCCGGCGGGTCGGCGGACGCGCTAGGGGGCGATCGACTCGTCCCCGTCCTTGCGCATGCGCAGCGCGGCCTCGTAGAGCGCATTGCGCGGGGCGCCGCTGATCTCGGCGGCGACGCGCACCGCGGTCTTCACGGGCAGTTCGGCCAGCAGCAGCCGCAGCACGCGTTCGCCCTCGATGCCGTCGTCGACGGCCGCGGGCTTGGGGTGCAGCACCAGCGCGAACTCGCCGCGCGTGCGGTCGCGGCTGGCGGCGAACCAGCCGGGCAAGTCGGCGGCGGCGACGGTGGCGATCTCCTCGAACTGCTTGGTGAGCTCGCGCCCGACGGTGACCTTGCGCTCGCCGAGGGTGGCCAGCGCGCGGGCCAGCGCCTCGATGCGATGCGGCGCCTCGAGCAGTACGACGCTGCGGGGCTCGTCGGCCAGCAGCAGCACCGCGGCATCGCGCTCGCCCGCCTTGCTCGGCAGGAAGCCGCCGAACACGAAGGCGCTGCCCGCGTCGCCGGCGGCGACCAGCCCGGCGGCGCCGACCAGGGTGGTCACGCTGCTGGCGCCCGGCAGGGGCAGCACGCGATGGCCGGCGTCACGTGCCGCGGCCACCAGCCGCGCGCCCGGGTCGCTGACGCCGGGCGTGCCGGCGTCGCTGACGTAGGCGATGCGCTCGCCCGCGGCCAGCCGAGCGATCACCGTCTGCGCGGCCTCGCTCTCGTTGTGCTGGTGCAGGGCCAGCAGCTGCGCGCCCGGGCGGTCGATGCCATAGGCCCGCAGCAGGCTCTGCGTGTGGCGCGTGTCCTCGCAGGCGACTGCGTCGACCATTTGCAGCACGTGCAGGGCGCGCAGCGTGATGTCCGCCAGGTTGCCGATCGGCGTCGCGACCACGTAAAGGGTCGCCTGCGGATAATGCTGCGAACCCGCGGCATCACGCGCGGCGAGCAGGGCGGCGCCGAACGAAGCGGGAGCGATGGAAGTCAATGGCTTATCTCCAGAACAAGGCGGCGGGGCGGACATCGCTGCCGACGACCAAGCAGCGCGGCGACGCGGCCGAAGACGCCGCGCTCGAACACCTGCAGGCGGCCGGCCTCGGGCTGGTCGCGCGCAATTATCGAACCCCCGGCCGCGGCGGCGGCGAGATCGACCTCATCATGCGCGATCCGCGCGACGGCACGCTGGTGTTCGTCGAGGTCCGCGGCCGTTCCAGCGCGACGCACGGCGGCGCCGGCGGCAGCATCACCGGCGTGAAGCAGCGCCGCATCGTCTTCGCGGCGCAGCACTACATCAGCCGGCTGCGCGTGCTGCCGCCGTGCCGCTTCGACGTCGTGCTGGTCGAAGAACGCATCGAGTGGCTCCAGGCCGCGTTCGATGCCGGCTGAACCGGGCGGCTGCTCACGTTTTGTTTCAGTCCCAGGGTGGAAACCCGCAGTTATCATCCGGGCCAAATGCTAGAGCAACGGATTCAGCAGCACTTCATCGACAGTGCGGACCTCAAATACCAGGCCGGGCCACTGCTCGGCAAACCGATCTCCCAAGCCATGCAGGCCTTGCTGGCCTGCGTCACCAGCGGCGGCAAGATCCTCGCCTGCGGGGCCGGCGTTTCCGGCTTCCTGGCGGCGCAGTTCGCGGCCCAGTTCGTCGGCCGCTTCGAGCGCGACCGCCCCGAGCTGGCCGCGATCGCGCTGCCCGGCGATGCCACCGACCCCGCCGCGGACACGGCCGAATCGCTGGGCGCCGATCGCTTCGCGCGCCAGGTGCGCGCCCTGGGCCAGGCCGGCGACGTGCTGCTGGTGCTGAGCGTCAGCGGCCAGTCCGCCGCCGTGCTGGCGGCGGTCGAGGCGGCCCATGCGCGCGACATGACCGTGGTGGCCCTGCTCGGCAACGCGGCGCCTTCGGGCAGCGGGACCGGGGGCGCCGTGGGCCGTGCGCTGCGCGAGACCGATGTCCAGGTCTGCGTGCCGCACGAGCGCGCGGCGCGCATCCACGAGATCCACCTGCTGGTGCTGCACTGCCTGTGCGACGGCGTCGATGCGCAGCTGCTCGGTGACCAGGACAGCGACTCTTCCTCGGCCTGAGCGCGCCCGGTCGTCCCGCTACTGCGATGGCGCCCCGGCCTTGGCGGGTGCCTTGCGGTCGCTGATCCGGTCGAGCAGATCGCGATAGCCCGGCGATTCGCGCAGCAGCCTCCCGCCCAGCGCGCGCAGCCGGTCGACCTCTTCGGCCGACAGCACGAAGCTGGTCGGCAGATTCATGAAGTAGCGCTGCTCTTCGGGGTCTTCGATGGCGTCGAAACTGACGTCGATCGCATCGAAGCTCAGCGTCGGCACTGCCGCCTCGGCCTGCGCGCGCGACATGCCGGACAGCCGCAGCTCGGCCACCTTGAGGTCGCGCTTGTCGGCCCAGCGTTGGGCGATGTCCTTCAGCAGTTCGACCGACTCGTAGGAGAAATGGTCGATCGGCACGCTCGACGACTGCAGCAGTTGCGCCACGATGCCTGGCGCGCGCGCCTTGCGGTCCCAGTCGGTGGCCGGCGCCGAGCGCGAATTGACCACCACGACCACGATGCGCCGGATCTCGTCGAATCCCGCCTGGCGCTGGAAGGACGGGCTGGCCTCGAGCTCCTCGAGGGCCTCGAGCAGGCCGCGCAGCCCCAGGTTGTCGGAGACGCCGCCATCGACCACGTGCAGGTAGGGCCGGTTCTTGCTGTCCTCGAAGTTCTTGATGTCGCGATAGCGCAGCAGCGCGCGGCCGGCGGGGCGCGCGGGCGAGTCGGGCCGGGTGACGTCGCGGACCCAGGGCGGCAGGGTGGCGCCGCACTGGCCGCCGTAGTTGTAGTAGGTGACCGGCGACAGCACGGCGGGCACGGCCGAGGAGGTCGCGGCGGCCCGGGCCAGCCGCACCGTGCCGAGGTCGGAGCAGATCAGGTCGAACTGCTCCTGCGAGAACTGGAAGCGGGCACCGGTCGAGAGGTCGGTGCCGGTGACCGCGGTCACCGGCGTCGGAAGCTTGAGCAGGTCGGCGAAGGTGGCGCCGTTGAACAGGATCTCGTCGTAGTAATCGGCCGCCAGTTCGGAGCGTCCGTACAGGCCGCTGCCGAGGCTGAACCAGTTGAGCGGATTGAGCGCGCGCCAGGTCAGCGTGCCCTGCACGTCGCGCTTCAGGAAGCGCGGCTCGTACTCGGTGAACAGCCGGTCGCCGTAGAGCGCGTAGGCCAGCGCCGTGAAGCTGCCGCCCGAGACGCCCGAGATGGCATCCACTTCCTGGAGCAGATTGCGCTGCACGCCTCCGACGATGACATCGGTGCGCCGCAGTTCCTCGAGCACGCCGTACGAGAACGCCGCGGCCCGCGTGCCGCCGCCCGAGAAGGTCAGCATGAACACCGTGTGCGGGTCGTTGGTGACGCCTTCGTGCTGGCGCTTCAGCATCCGGTTGACCCGGTAGCCGCTGTCGAAGTCGACCTTCGCGATCGGCGGGTTGACCGGGGCCAGCGCGTTGCACCCGGCCAGCAGCAGCGCGGCCACTGCGGCGGACATCCGGCGCAGCGCGGCCGGACGCGCGATGGATTGATTCACGATGCCTTCCTTGCTCGAACGGTTCGATATCGAATGCCGGATGCGGACCATGCAACATATGCGCCATCCACCGCGCCGAATTGTAGGCAAGAGGCGCGACATGCCGATGGCACGCCCGGCCATGACAGCCGGTAACGGGGGGCGCAATACCCTGGGCTAAACTCGCCGCGGACACAACGCACCGGAAGGCCAACACCCATGAAGACCACATCCACTCAACGCATCGCGATGGCTTTGACCGCAGGCGCCGTACTCGTCGCCGGTCTCACAGCCTGCGTGCCGCTGGTGGTGGGCGGGGCAGCGGCGGCCGGTGTCGGCATGGTGGCGACCGACCGGCGCAGCTCGGGCGCGCAGGTCGATGACCAGGCGATCGAGCTGCGTGGCGGCGCCCGCGTGCGCGAGATCGCCAACGACAACATGTACGTGAGCATCACCAGCTTCAACCGCCAGGTGCTGCTCACCGGCACGGTCGGCAGCGAGGCCGACAAGCGCCGCGTCGAAGACGTCGTGCGGCGCGTCGACAACGTTCGCTCGGTGGTCAACGAACTGGTGGTCGGGCCGCCGAGCACCTTCCAGGAACGCTCCAACGACACCTTCATCACCGGCAAGGTCAAGGCCTCGCTGCTCGATGCCAAGGACATCTTCGCCAACTCGTTCAAGGTCGTGACCGAGCGCGGCACGGTCTACCTGATGGGCATCGCGACCCGCCGAGAGACCGATCGCGCGACCGACATCGCGCGCGGCGTCTCCGGCGTCACGAAGGTGGTGCGCGTGGTGGAGATCGTCAGCGAAGCGGAACTGCAAAACCAGCTGCAGCAGCAACAGCAGCAGCCGCAGGGCCAGCCCGGCGGCACGGGCACACCCGCGGGCAGCGCACCGGCCTCGCGTTCGAGCGTGCCGCTGCCGCCGATGGAGCCGCTGCCCCCGCTGCCGTCGTCGTCGACGCCACCGGCCAGCGGCGGCGTCACGACCTCGCCGGTGCGCTGAAACGCAGCCTTATTTCAGGCGCGTGATCAGGCTCGAGGTGTCCCAGCGCCGGCCGCCGGCCTGCTGCACGTCGGCGTAGAACTGGTCGACCAGCGCGGTGACCGGCAGCCGGGCGCCATTGCGCTTGGCTTCGTCGAGCACCAGGCCCAGGTCCTTGCGCATCCAGTCGACAGCGAAGCCGTAATCGAACTTGCCTTCGATCATGGTCTTGCCGCGGTTGTCCATCTGCCAGCTCTGCGCGGCGCCCTTGCCGATCACGGCCAGCACCTCGTTCATGTCGAGGCCGGCCCGCTGCCCGAAGGCGATCGCTTCCGACAGCCCTTGGACCAGGCCCGCGATCGCGATCTGGTTGACCATCTTCGCGAGCTGGCCGGCGCCGCTGGCGCCCAGCAGCGTGACGGCGCGAGCGAAGGCCGCGGCGACGGGCTTGACCTTGTCGAAGGTGGCGGCGTCGCCGCCGCACATGACGGTCAGCGCGCCGTTCTGGGCCCCGGCCTGGCCGCCTGAGACCGGGGCGTCGATGAACTGCAGGCCGCGTTCGAGCGCCGCCTTCGACAGTTCGCGCGCGACGTCGGCCGAGGCGGTCGTGTGGTCGACGAACACCGCGCCCGGGGCCATGCCCGCGAAGGCGCCGTTCTCGCCGAGCACCACCGAGCGCAGGTCGTCGTCGTTGCCGACGCAGCAGAACACGATGTCGGCATTGGACGCGGCGCCGCGCGGCGTGGCCGAGTGGCTCACGGACGCCGGGGCCTGGGGCGCGAATTCGGTCTCCCAGTCGTGGGCCTTGGCCGCGCTGCGGTTGTAGACCGTGACGTGGTGGCCGGCCAGCGCGAGATGCCCGGCCATCGGGTAGCCCATCACGCCGAGGCCGAGGAAGGCGACCTTCTGCGAAGGGACGGGGTCGTAGGTTTTGGGGTTGAGGCTGCTCATGGGGCGTACTTTAGCTCGCCCCCAGGTTGGGCTCACTGCGTGTAGCCCGCCCACCCCCTACCGGGGGCAACACCAGCGGCCCGGCGAAGCCGGTTCCGCGGTGTTTCACCAACGGGCCTGGCTGCGCCGGCCGGTGAATGCAGGCGCGGTGGTTGTTCTTCGGCGGCGCGCAGCGCCCGCCCGTTGGTGGGCAGTCGCGGAACCGGCTTTGCCGGGCCGCCGACTGCGCCCCCGGTCGGGGGTGGGCGCCCGGACACGAAGTGCCGGGCAACCTGGGGGCGAGTCAAGTCAGACGATCGCGAAGTGCTCCGTGCCGGCCGAAAGGTCGGTCGTGCGCGCGCGCTGGCTGTTCAGCTTGATCTGCAGCCGCAGGTCGTTGGCCGAGTCGGCGTTGCGGATCGCGTCTTCGAAGGTGATCGCGTTGGCCTCGAAGAGATCGAACAGGGCCTGGTCGAAGGTCTGCATGCCCAGGTTGCGGCTCTTCTTCATGATCTCCTTGATCTCGCCGACCTCGCCCTTGAAGATCATGTCGGAGATCAGCGGCGTGTTCAGCAGGATCTCGACCGCGGCGATGCGGCCGTGGCCGTCCTCGGTCGGGATCAGCCGCTGCGAGACCAGCGAGCGCAGGTTCAGCGACAGGTCCATCAGCAGCTGGGCGCGGCGCTCCTCGGGGAAGAAGTTGATGATCCGGTCGAGCGCCTGGTTGGCGCTGTTGGCGTGCAGGGTGGCCATGCAGAGGTGGCCGGTCTCGGCGAATGCGACCGCGTGCTCCATCGTCTCGCGGTCGCGGATCTCGCCCATCAGGATCACGTCGGGCGCCTGGCGCAGCGTGTTCTTGAGCGCCGCCTCCCAGCTGTCGGTGTCGATGCCGACTTCGCGTTGCGTCACCACGCAGTTCTTGTGCGGGTGCACGAACTCGACCGGGTCCTCGACCGTCACGATGTGGCCGTAGGAGTTCTCGTTGCGCCAGTCGATCATCGCGGCCAGCGTGGTCGACTTGCCCGAGCCGGTGGCGCCGACCAGGATGGTCAGGCCGCGCTTGGTCATCGCCACGTCCTTGAGCACCTGCGGCATGCCGAGGCCGTCGATGGTCGGCAGCTTGGCGGGGATGGTCCGCAGCACCATGCCGACCTTGCCCTGCTGCACGAAGGCATTGACGCGGAAGCGGCCGATGCCGGTCGGCGAGATCGCGAAGTTGCACTCCTTGGTGCGCTCGAACTCGGCCGTCTGGCGGTCGTTCATGACCGAGCGCGTGAGCGCCAGCGTGTGCTGGGCGCCGAGGGCCTGGGCCGACACCTTGGTGACCTTGCCGTCGACCTTGATCGCCGGCGGGAAGTCGGCCGTGATGAACAGGTCGCTGCCGTTGCGGCTCACCATGAGCTTCAGCAGGTCGTTGATGAACTGGCTGGCTTGATCGCGTTCCATGACGGTACTCCGGTGCGGCTGGGCAAGGGCTGGGTCAGCCGGGGAAATTCTCGGGGATCTTGGCCTTTCCGCGCGCTTCGGCGGCGGAAATGACACTGCGCCTCACCAGGTCGGTGAGGTTCTGGTCGAGCGTCTGCATGCCCTGGCCGCTGCCGGTCTGGATCGACGAATACATCTGCGCCACCTTGCCTTCGCGGATCAGGTTGCGGATGGCGGGCGTGCCCAGCATGATCTCGTGCGCCGCCACGCGGCCCTGGCCGTCCTTGGTCTTGCACAGGGTCTGCGAGATCACCGCCTGAAGCGACTCCGACAGCATGGCGCGGATCATTTCCTTTTCCTCGCCCGGGAAGACGTCGATGATCCGGTCGATGGTCTTGGCCGCCGACGAGGTGTGCAGGGTGCCGAACACCAGGTGGCCGGTTTCGGCCGCGGTCATCGCCAGCCGGATGGTCTCGAGGTCGCGCATTTCGCCGACCAGGATCGCGTCCGGGTCCTCGCGCAGCGCGGAGCGCAGCGCATTGGCGAACGACAGCGTCATCGGCCCGACCTCGCGCTGGTTGATCAGGCACTTCTTGGAGTCGTGGACGAACTCGATCGGGTCCTCGACCGTGAGGATGTGGCCGTACTCGGTTTCGTTCAGGTAGTTGATCATCGCCGCCAGCGTGGTCGACTTGCCGGAACCGGTCGGGCCGGTGACCAGCACCAGGCCGCGCGGCTTGAGCGCCAGATCGCCGAAAATCTTCGGTGCGTTGAGCTGCTCGAGCGTGAGGATCTTCGACGGAATGGTCCGGAAAACGGCAGCAGCGCCGCGCGACTGGTTGAAGGCGTTGACGCGGAAGCGCGCCAGGCCGTCGATCTCGAACGAGAAGTCGACCTCCAGGAACTCTTCGTAGTGCTTGCGGTGCGTGTCGCTCATGATGTCGTACACCATGGCGTGCACGGCCTTGTGATCGAGCGCGTCGACATTGATGCGGCGCACGTCGCCGTGGACCCGGATCATGGGCGGCAGCCCGGCCGAGAGGTGCAGGTCGGACGCCTTGTTCTTGACGCTGAAGGCGAGCAGTTGGGTAATGTCCACGCAGTTCCTCGGTGACGTTTTGATACGACTTTGAAGATTATGACGATGATTGGCGACAAGCTCCAGCAAGTTCGGACCCGGATCGTGACGGCCTGCACGGCCGCCGGGCGCGATCCGGCGAGCGTGCGCTTGCTCGCGGTGTCCAAGACCTTCGACGCCGACGCGGTGCGCGCGGCGCATGGGGCCGGCCAGCGGGCCTTCGGCGAGAACTATGTGCAGGAGGGCGTGGGCAAGATCGAGGCCCTGGCCGATCTTCGCGCAGAGCTCGAATGGCACTGCATCGGCCCTCTGCAGAGCAACAAGACGCGGGTGGTGGCCGAGCATTTCGACTGGGTGCACAGCATCGACCGGCTGAAGATCGCCCAGCGGCTGGCCGAGCAGCGGCCGGCCGGCCTGCCGCCGCTCCAGTGCTGCCTGCAGGTCAACGTGGATGGCGGCGCGAACAAGTCCGGCGTGACGCCGGAAGACGCGCTGGCACTGGCGCAGGCCGTGGCGGCTTTGCCACGTTTGCGGCTGCGCGGGCTGATGGCGATCCCGGAGCCGGCGGCCGATTTCGAGTCGCAGCGGGCGCTTTTCCTGCGTGCGGCGGCGGTTTTCGAGCAGATTCGAGGGGCGGGGATCGAGGTCGACACCTTGTCGCTGGGGATGTCGGCGGACCTGGAGGCCGCGGTGGCGGCGGGCAGCACGATGGTTCGAATCGGGACGGCGATCTTCGGGCAGCGCTAGGTCCGGGGCTTTTCGAACAAGCCCAGAACGACGTTTTTCAGCCACTGGTGCAGCGCCGAGCTTTCGTGGCGCTGGTGCCAGAACAACTCGATCACGCGCGGTGGCGCCTCCAGCGGGACCGGTGCATGGCGCAGCCCGGCCATCCGTTCGGGCTCCAGCGCTTGCGACCACGGCAGCACGGCGATCAGGTCGGAGCGGCGCACCACGTCGTAGGCGGCGGCGTAGTGGTTCACGGTGACGACCAGGTTGCGCTGCATCCCGCGGCTGCGCAGAAAGACGTCGTAGCTCGGCAAGGTCTTGCCCGCCAGGCTGACGTCGACGTGGCGCGCGGCGAGGAATTTCTTCAACGGAATCCGCTCGCTGCGATCGAGCGGATGTCCGGCGCGCATCACGCAGACGAAGCCGGGCGACCACAGCGCCCGCGATTTGAGGAAGGCCGGCCGCTGCACCTCTTCGTTGTAGACGCTGATCGCGAAATCGGCCCGGTTGTCGGCCAGCACCGGGCCGAAGTCCACCAGCGTGTTGGGAATGGTGTGGATCTGCATCGACGGCGCCGACCGGCTCAGCTTCGCGGCCAGCCGCGGCACCACGATGCTGGCCACGTAGTCGGACATCGCGATGCTCAGGCTGGCCGTGCTCTGCACCGCATCGAAGCGTTCGCTGTCCAGCGTCGAGCGGATCGCGTGCAGTGACTGCGCCAGCGGCTCCCACAGATCGAGCGCGCGCCGGGTCGGCTTGACGCCGGCGCCGCTGCGCACGAACAGGGGGTCGTCGAAGGTGTCGCGCAGCCGGCGCAAGGCGTTGCTGACTGTCGGCTGGGTGAGCGACAGCTTTTCGGCCGCGCGGGTGACGGTGCCCTCCGTCATCAGCGCCTCGAAGACCTTCAGCAGATTGAGATCGGCATGGCGGTAGTTCATTGTGCGACTTCATTCACCTGGTCAATAAATACCATCATCACTATAAATTTGTCTCTATGGCGCACCGATCCTACGATCCGGCCCGTCGTCGATGTTCCGTCGGCCTACCGAATCAGGAAGAGAGTTCGCATGACCATGCTGTCGGCTCGAATCGAGCGCTTGCCGTTCTCCAGCTTTCACCGCCGGCTGCTTCTCATCGGCGGTCTGGGCTACAGCTTCGATGCGATGGACGCGGCCGTGATCGCCTTCGTGCTGCCGGTGCTGCGCACTGCCTGGGACCTGAGCAGCGTGCAGATCGGCGTGCTGGCCAGCGCGAACTTCATCGGCTTCTTTTTCGGTGCCCTGGTGGCCGGCTCGCTCGGCGACCTGATCGGTCGGCGCAAGGTGATGATGTCGGCCCTGGCGGTCTACTGCGTGGCCTCGCTGTTCAGCGGGCTGGTCGACGACTGGACGAGTTTTCTCGGGCTGCGCATCGTCGCAGGCTTCGGCACCGGCGCCGAGAGCGTGATCATCGCGCCCTACCTGTCGGAATTCGTGGCGCGCCGCTATCGCGGCGCCTTCACCGGAGCGCTGGCGGGGTTCTTTTCCTTCGGCTTCGTCGCCGCTGCCGTGCTGGGCTACCTGATCGTGCCGGCGCATCCCGACGGCTGGCGCATCGTGATCTTCATCACCGCGACGCCGGTGGTGATGCTGCTGTGGTGGCGCCGTGCGCTGCCGGAGTCGCCGCGCTGGCTGGAGAGCCAGGGGCGGGTGGCCGAGGCCCAGGCGATCATGGACAAGGTCGAGGCCGGCTTCGCGCAGCGCGGGCAGGCGCTGCCCGCGCTCGACCCGGCCGACGTCGCCGCGCCGCCGCCCAGCAGCCGCCGCGGCGGCCTGTGGCAGAACTACGCCACGCTGCTCTCGCGCAAGCTGCTGCGCACCACCAGCATGACCTGGCTGATGTGGCTGTCGATCACCTTCAGCTACTACTCCTTCTTCACCTGGATTCCCAGCCTGCTGGTGCAGAACGGCATGACGATCACCCGGAGCTTCGGCTATTCGCTGGTGATGTACATGGCGCAGGTGCCGGGTTATTTCTCGGCCGCCTGGCTCAACGACCGGATCGGCCGCCAGGCCACCATCGTCAGCTACATGCTGCTGGGCGGCGTCGCGGCCCTGGGGCTCGCGTTCACGCACAGCGACAGCCAGATCATGGTGGCGGGGGTGCTGCTGTCGTTCTTCATGAACGGGACCTACGCGGGCGTGTACGCCTACACGCCCGAGGTGTTCCCGACCCAGGTCCGGGCCACCGGGGCCGGCCTGGCGTCGGCCATCGGGCGCATTGGCGGCATCACGGCGCCGATCCTGGTCGGTTTCATCTACCCGAAGCTCGGCTTCGGCGGCGTCTTCGGGATGACGACGGCCGTGCTCCTGCTGGGCTCGGCCGCGGTCATGGTCATGGGCGTCCCGACGCGCGGCCGCTCGCTCGAAGACATTGCCGCGACCGAACTTTCCTGAGGAGACGCACACGCATGACGACCATCGATTTCGACCCTTTGCTGGCGGGCGTGGCCCGCGCCCACGACGACGCGCGCCAGCCGCAAGCCACCTTCGAGGCCATCGACAAGGCGGCGGCGACCGCGATCGGGCACCGGCTGTTCACGATCCTGGTTCACCACCGCACTGCGCGGGAATCGGAGCGGATCTACAGCAACATGCCCGACGCATACCCGGTGCAAGGGCGCAAGCCGGTCACCGATTCACCATGGATGCAGCAAGTCATGGGGCAGGGGCTGCCGTACATCGGCCGCAACGCGGATGACATCCGCGAGGTGTTCTTCGATCACGCCCTGATTCTCTCGCTGGGCTGCAGCAGCGTGTTGAACATCCCGCTGCGCTGGCGCGGCCAGACCCTGGGGACGCTCAACCTGCTCCACCAGGAGGACTGGTACGGCGACCATCATGTGGCGCGGGCGACCGTGCTCGCGCAACTGGCGCTGCCGGCCGTCATGGCACTGCAACGTCCGACCCACTCGTCTTCCTGAGGCCGCCATGTCCACTGCCGTACTTTTCAAGAACGCCCGCCTGCTCGATCCCCTGCTCGGCGAGTTGCAGGAAGACCGCGACATCCTGGTCGAGCAAGGCCTGGTGAAGGAGATCTCGGACCGGCCGATCAGCACCAGCGCCGCGCGGGTCATCGATGTCAAGGGCAAGACCGTGATGCCCGGGCTGATCGACCTGCACGTCCACGTGGTGGCGGTCGAACTCAACCTCGCGCGCCAGGTGCACATGCCCAATGTGCTGGTGACTCTGCGCAGCGTGCCCATTCTGCGCGGCATGCTGCGTCGTGGCTTCACCACGGTGCGCGACGCCGGCGGCGCCGGCTTCGCTTTCAAGCAGGCGGTGGAGTCGGGGCTGGCGCAGGGGCCCCGGCTGTTCGTGTCGGGGCGCGCGCTGAGCCAGACCGGCGGGCACGGCGACATGCGCGCGCGCTCAGATCACATGGGCGACCCCACGTGCGCCTGCTGTGTGCGCGTGGGTGCGCTGGCGCGGGTGGTCGACGGCGTCGACGCGGTGCGCAAGGCCGCCCGGGAAGAGCTGCAGATGGGCGCCGACCAGATCAAGATCATGGCCTCCGGCGGCGTTGCCTCGCCGACCGATCCGGTGGGCGCCTTCGGCTACTGCGAGGACGAAATCCGCGCCATCGTGGACGAGGCCCGGGCGCGCGGCACCTACGTGCTGGCGCATGCCTACACGGCCGCCGCCATCGCGCGGGCGGTGCGATGCGGCGTCCGCACGATCGAGCATGGCAACCTGGTCGATGCGCCGACCGCCACGCTGATGGCGCAAGCGGGCGCTTTTGCCGTGCCGACGCTCGTCACCTACGACGCGCTGGCCAGCGAGGGCGAAAGCTACGGCCTGCCGCAGGAAAGCGTGGCGAAGGTGGCGGACGTGCGCGAAGCGGGCCTGCGCTCGCTGGAGATCTTCAAGGCGGCCGGCGTGAAGATGGGGTTCGGTTCCGACCTGCTGGGGGAATCGCAGCGCCTGCAGAGCAACGAATTCCGCCTGCGTGCCGAGGTGCTGTCGGCGGCCGAGGCCGTGGCCAGCGCGACCGTCGTCGGTGCGGAGGTGCTCGGCATGAGCGACCGGCTGGGTCGCCTGGTGCCCGGTGCGTTGGCGGACCTCCTGGTCGTCGACGGCAATCCGCTGGCGGATGTGAGCTGCCTGCTGGGGCAGGGCGAGCGGATTCCGCTGGTCATGAAGGAAGGCGTGATCCAGTTCGACGAACTGCAATAGTCACCCGCCCCGGGCCGCCGCCTGTTGCCGTCGCCACTCGACCACCGGCCGGCCGCCCACCCCCCAGTTGTCCAGGTCCACTTCGTCGATCACGACGAAGGTGGTGGCCGGGTCCTTGTCGAGCACGCGCACCATCAGCTCGGTGGCGCCGGCGATCAGCTGCTTCTTCTGTTCCTGGGTCACGCCTTCGCGCGTGATCTCGATCCTGATGTAAGGCATGGCGGATCACCAGTGACCTGCGGCCTGCCCGCCGTCGACGTGAAGGATCTCGCCCGTCACGAACTTCGCGTTCTCGAGGAACAGCACCGCGTCGACGATCTCTTCCATTTCACCCATCCGGCCCAGCGGATGCAGGCCGCTGAGCGCCGCATGGGTCTCCGGCGGATGCATAGGCGTCTTGACGATGCCGGGGGCCACCGCATTCACGCGGATGCCGCGCGACGCGTACTCGATGGCCAGCGACTTGGTGGCGGCGTTCAGGCCGCCCTTGGTCAGCGACGCCAGCACCGACGGCACGCCGTTGATCGGCTGGTCCGCGAGGCTGGTCGTGATCTGGACGATGTGGCCCGACCCCTGGGCTTCCATCCGCTTCAGCGCCAGCTGGCTCATGTGGAAGAAGCTGGCCAGGTTGGTGCCGATGTTCGCCGCCCAGTCCTCGGGGGTGAACTGGGTGAACGGCTTGGCCGTGAAGATTCCGGCGTTGTTGACCAGCGTGTCGATGCGGCCGAAGCGGTCCACGCCTTCGCTGAAGATCCGCGCGGCCGTCGCGGGGTCCGCGGCGTCGCCGGCGATCGCCAGGACGCCCGGGTCGTTGCTCGCGGCGATCGAACGCGAATTGGCGACGACCCGGAAGCCGGCCCGGCGATAGGCCTTGACGAGCGCGGCACCGATGCCGCTGGAGGCGCCGGTGATGACGGCGACCTTGGAATTGCTTTCTGTCATGACGAGTCCTTTGAAGTGGAGTGGAGGACTCGACTGTATTGATGTGCTTTCGTTGGATAAAGCGGGTGATAAGTACATCTATCAATACATGATGTAATGAATAGGTAAACCAACGGAGCGAAGCGCCATGAATCGACAATTCGACGACGTGATGCTGGGCAGCATCGAACTGTTCTGCCTGGCGGCCGAGCAGGGCAGCTTCACGGCCGCGGCCGCGACCGCTTCGGTGACGCCGGCGGCGGTCAGCCGTTCGGTGTCACGGCTGGAGGAGCGCCTGGGCGTGCGGCTCTTCACGCGGACGACGCGGCAGATGCGCCTGACCGAGGCCGGGCGCGGCTATTTCGAGCAGTGCCGACAAGCCCTGAACCAGCTGGTCGAGGCCGAGCGGGAGGCCTCCGGCCACCAGGTCGCGCCGTCCGGCCTGCTGCGCATCAGCGCGCCGACCACCTACGGCCACTACCGCCTGCTGCCGCTGCTGCCGGGCTTCCGCGAGCGCTTTCCGGCCGTGAAGGTCGAGGTCAACGTCAGCAACCGCAACATCGACTTCGCGGAAGAGGGCTACGACCTGGCGATACGAGCCCGGGCGACCGCCGACTCGAGCCTGGTTTCGCGCCTTCTGGAGGACACGCCGCTGGTGGTCGTCGCCTCGCCCGACTATCTGCGGCGCCACGGAACGCCCGTGACGCTCGACGAACTGCAGGCGCATGAATGCATCCAGTTCGAATTGCCCAGCAGCGGACGCGCCATTCCGTGGCTGTTCCGGCGCGACGGCCAGGAACTCGAGCTGCAGACCTCCGGCGGCTATGCGTGTTCGGACGACGTGACCGCGGGCGCCACGCTGGCGCGCCACGGTGCCGGCGTGTTCCAGGCCTATCGCTTCGTCGTCGAGGAAGACCTGCGCGCCGGCCGGCTGGTCGAGTTGCTGCAGGATTTCGGCAGCCGTTCGCGGCCGCACAGCCTGTTGTATCCGCACCGGCGCTTCGTGCCGCTGCGAGTGCGCGCGTTCGTCGATTACCTGCTCGGCCAGCGTTCGGCCCAGGCAGCTTCCTAGCCCGGCAGCGGAATCCGCGCGCTGCTTTTCACTTCTTCCATCACCGCATAGGTCCGCGTCTCGCGCACGCCCGGCAACTGCCACAGCACCGTGCCGGCGAAGTCGCGGTAGGCCGTCATGTCGGCCATGCGGGTCTTGAGCAGGTAGTCGAAGCCGCCGGCGACCATGTGGCATTCCATGATCTCGTCGCGCACCTGCACCGCGGCCTTGAACGCATCGAACACGTTGGGCGTGGTGCGGTCGAGCAGCACCTCGACGAAGACCGTGAAGCCGCGGCCCAGCTTGTGCGGATCGAGCCGGGCCTCGTAGCCGAGGATGAAGCCGTCGCGCGCCAGCCGCTGCACCCGGGCCAGCACGGCGGTCGGCGACAGCGCCACGATCTCGGCCAGCTTGAGGTTCGAGATTCGCCCGTCTTCCTGAAGAACCTTCAGGATTTTCATGTCGATGCGGTCGAGATCGGTGGTCGATTCATTGGTCACTAGAGAATTATCTGGTGAACAGCTGAATTTTGGTGAATAACTCGGTGCCGGAAGGCGGAGCATCGCCGCATCGACCACCGGAGTTTTCGCCATGCGCCTGCCCAGCCCCTACCGCCCCGAAGCCGACATCGTCTCGCACCGCCTCGTCTCGCTGAAGGGCGCGCTCGACTGGGCGGCCATCGTGCCCGTCGCCACGCCCTGGGTGCGCGCCGTGCGCCACAGCCCGCCGCCGTTCTGGGCCATGGAGAGCCTGCTGCGCGAATACCCGATCTCGAGCGCCGAGGGCCTGGCCCTGATGCGCTTGGCCGAGGCGCTGCTGCGGGTGCCCGACGCCGAGACCGCGATCGCGCTGACCGCCGACCAGTTGGGCCGCGCCAACTTCGACAGCAGCGCCGATTCGACCCTGGCGCGCCTGTCGTCCTCGGCGATCGCGCTGTCGAAGAAATTCCTGCCCGAGCAGGAGGCCGAGCCGGGCCTGATGGTCAGGCTCGGCGCCCGCACCGTGGTCGCCGCGACCCTGCGCGCAGTGCAGTTGCTGGGCCGCCAGTTCGTGCTCGGCCAGACCATCGAGGAGGGCATGGCCGAGGCTCGCTCGGCGCATCGCAAGCACTCGGCGCTGCGCTTCAGCTACGACATGCTGGGCGAGGGCGCCCGCACCGATGCCGATGCGCTGCGCTACCTCGACAGCTACGTGAACGCGATCCGCTCGATCGCCGCCGGCGCCGACCGCGACGGCACGCCCGAGCAGAACGACGGCATCTCGATCAAGCTCAGCGCGCTGCATCCGCGCTACGAAGACGCCCAGCACGCGCGGGTGATGCGCGAGCTGGTGCCGCGCGTCTGGCAGCTGTGCCTGCTGGCGGCCGATGCCGATCTCAACCTCACGATCGATGCCGAGGAGGTCGACCGGCTCGAGCTCTCGCTCGACGTGTTCGAGGCGCTGGCGGCCAGGGTGGCGGCCGAGAAGCCGCAGTGGCGCGGCTTCGGCCTGGCGATGCAGGCCTACCAGACGCGGGCGCTGGAACTAGTCGAGCACGTGACCGGGATCGCCCGCAAGCACCGGCTGCGGCTGATGTGCCGGCTGGTCAAGGGCGCCTACTGGGACGCCGAGATCAAGCGGGCCCAGGAACTCGGGCTGCCGCACTACCCGGTCTTCACGCACAAGCACCACACCGACCTCAGCTACCTGGCCTGCGCGCGGGCGCTGCTGGCGGCGCCGGATGCGATCTACCCGCAGTTCGCCACCCACAACGCGGGCACGATCGCGGCGATTCTGACGATGGCGGGCAGCGTTCCATTCGAATTGCAGCGGCTGCACGGCATGGGCGAGGGCATCTACCGCGAGGTGATGAAGAGCACCACCGTGCCGGTGCGCGTCTACGCGCCGGTCGGCCGCCACAAGGACCTGCTGGCCTACCTGGTGCGCCGGCTGCTCGAGAACGGCGCCAACTCGTCCTTCGTGAACCAGCTCGGCGACGAGTCGGTCGGCATGGACGAGCTGCTGGTCTCGCCGCTCTGGCTCGATCGCCATGTCTCGCTGCCGCTGCCGCCCGAGCTCTATGGCCCGGTGCCCGCCCGCCGCAACAGCAGCGGTGTCGATCTCGCGGTCGAGGCGATGCGCGCGCCGCTGCTGGCGGCCCACGCGGCCACGACGGTGGCGGCGGTGCCGGCGTTCGATGCCCAGCGCGCCGAAGCAGCGGTGGGCGCCGCGGCCGCGGCCTGGCGCAGCTGGAACCGGACGCCAGTCGCGCGCCGCGCCGCCGTGCTGCGCCACGCGGCCGACGCGCTGCAGGCCGAAATGCCGCGCTTCTGCGCCCTGCTGGTCAAGGAAGCCTTCAAGACCTGGGGCGACGCGGTGGCCGAAGTGCGCGAGGCGGTCGACTTCCTGCGCTACTACGCCGACGAGGCCGAGCGGCTGATGCAGCCGGTCGCGCTGCCCGGGCCGACCGGCGAGAGCAACGAGCTGCGCCTCACCGGCCGCGGCCCCTGGGTCTGCATCAGCCCGTGGAACTTCCCGCTGGCGATCTTCCTGGGCCAGGTGGCGGCCGCGCTCGCCACCGGCAACACGGTGCTGGCCAAGCCAGCCGAGCAGACGCCGGCCGTCGCCCTGGAAGCGGTGCGGCTGCTGCACGCCGCCGGCGTGCCGGCCGAGGCGCTGCAACTGCTGCACGGGCCGGGCGAAACCGTCGGTGCCGCGCTGGTCGCGGCGCCCGGCGTGGCTGGCGTGGTGTTCACCGGGTCGACGCAGGTGGCCAAGATCATCCACCGCGCACTGGCGGCCAAGGACGGCCCGATCGTGCCGCTGATCGCCGAAACCGGCGGCATCAACGCCATGCTGGTCGACTCCAGCGCGCTGCCCGAGCAGGTGGTCGATGCCGTGGTGCAGAGCGCCTTCCGCTCGGCCGGCCAGCGCTGCTCGGCGCTGCGGCTGCTGCTGCTGCACGAGGGCATCGCCGACCCGGTGATCGAGATGATCCGCGGCGCGGCCCGCGAGCTGGCCGCCGGCGATCCGGCCCTGCTGGCCACCGACGTCGGGCCGGTGATCGACCGCGAGGCCTTCGACAACATCCGGCGGCACCTGCGGCGGCTGGATTCGGAGGCCACCCGGCTGGTGGCGCCGGCCGACGCGCCGCCGGGGATCGACAACCTGATCCCGCCCCACGCCTACGAGGTGCCGGCCATCGACCGGGTCAGCGACGAGATCTTCGGCCCCGTGCTGCAGGTGGTTCGCTGGTCGGGCGAGCCCCAGGCCGTGATCGAGGCCGTCAACCGGCTGGGCTTCGGGCTCACGCTGGGCATCCAGACCCGCATCGACAGCCGGGCCCTGGCGCTGGCGGCGCGCGCCCATGTGGGCAACGTCTATGTCAACCGCAACATCATCGGGGCGGTCGTCGGCGTCCAGCCGTTCGGCGGCGAGGGGCTCAGCGGAACCGGCCCGAAGGCCGGCGGCCCGCACTACCTGCTGCGCTTCTGTGCGGAGCAAACGCTCACCATCAACACCACCGCCGCGGGCGGCAACGCGGCGCTGCTTGCCGCCATCGCATAAACGCCAAAGCAACGCGCATAGGCATGGCGCGAGGAGCGCACCAAGACTATCGTGGCGCCTGTCCGTTCAACACCAAGGATCGCATCGCCATGAGTTCCATACTCTCCTATGTCCAGCCGACCGCCAACAGCCCCTGGGGCACCTACCTGTCGCAGGTCGATCGCGTCATCCCCTACCTCGGGGACCTGGCCCGCTGGGCCGAGACCCTCAAGCGCCCGAAGCGGGCGCTGATCGTCGACGTGCCGATCGAGATGGACGACGGCTCGATCGCCCATTTCGAGGGCTACCGGGTGCAGCACAACCTGTCGCGCGGCCCGGGCAAGGGCGGCGTGCGTTTCCACCCCGACGTCACGCTGGAAGAAGTGATGGCGCTGTCGGCCTGGATGACGGTCAAGACGGCCGCGGTCAACCTGCCGTACGGCGGCGCCAAGGGCGGCATCCGGGTCGACCCGAAGAAGCTCTCGCTCAAGGAACTCGAGAAGGTCACGCGCCGCTACACCAGCGAGATCGGCATCATCATCGGCCCGCACTCCGACATCCCGGCGCCCGACGTCAACACCAACGCCCAGATCATGGCCTGGATGATGGACACCTATTCGATGAACGTCGGCGGCACCGCCACCGGCGTCGTCACCGGCAAGCCGCTGCACCTGGGCGGCTCGCTGGGCCGGGTCAAGGCCACCGGCCGCGGCGTCTTCGTGACCGGCCGCGAGGCGGCGCGCCGGCTCGGGCTCGACCTGCGCGGCGCCCGCGTCGCGGTGCAGGGCTTCGGCAACGTGGGCTCGGTGGCGGCCGAGCTGTTCGCCGAGGCCGGCGCGAAGATCGTGGCGGTGCAGGACCACACGGGCACCATCGTCAACGAGAACGGCCTCGATCTCGCCGGGCTGGTGCCGGCCTCGCGCACCGACGGCGGTGCCGTGAGCTTCAAGGGCGGCGACGTGATCGACAACGAGGCCTTCTGGGAAGTCGCCTGCGACATCCTGATCCCGGCCGCCCTCGAAGGCCAGATCACGGCCGAACGGGCCCAGAAGACCAAGGCCCGGCTGGTGCTCGAAGGCGCCAACGGCCCGACCGTGCCGACCGCCGACGACATCCTGGCCGAACGCGGCGTGCTGGTGGTGCCCGACGTGATCTGCAACGCCGGCGGCGTCACGGTCAGCTACTTCGAGTGGGTGCAGGACTTCTCCTCCTTCTTCTGGGACGAGGACGAGATCAACGTGCGGCTCGACCGCATCATGATGAACGCGCTCAACAACATCTGGGACACCGCCGACAAGCACAAGATCACGCTGCGCACCGCCACCTACGCGGTGGCCTGCGAGCGGATCCTGATGGCGCGCCAGGAGCGTGGCCTGTACCCGTGACCGGGTTGCGAACGGCCGAACGGGCCCGCCTCGAGGCCCTGCTGGCCGGCGGGGGGCGCAAGCTGCTCGGGCTGGTCGGCGCGCCGGGTTCGGGCAAGTCGACCGTGGCGCAGGCGCTGCTGGATGCCTTGCCGGGCCGTGCCCAGGTGGTGCCGATGGACGGCTTCCACCTCGCCAACGCCGAGCTGGGCCGGCTCGGCCGCGCCGGGCGCAAGGGCGCGCCCGACACCTTCGACAGCGCCGGCTACGTCGCGCTGCTGCGGCGGCTGCGCAACCAGCCGGCCGGCGAGGTCGTCTATGCGCCCGAGTTCCGGCGCGAGATCGAAGAGCCGGTGGCCGGCGCGATCGCGGTCCGGCCCGAGACGCCGCTGGTGATCACCGAGGGCAACTACCTGCTGCTGGAAGAGGGCCCCTGGGCCGGGGTGGCGCCGCTGCTCGACGAGGTCTGGTACGTGGAGGTCGACGACCGGCTGCGCATCGAACGCCTGCTGCGTCGCCATCAGCAGTTCGGCCGCAGCCCGGAGGCCGCGCGGGCCTGGGTGGCGCAGACCGACGAGCCCAATGCGGCGCGGATCGCCGCCACGCGGGCACGGGCGCATCACATACTTCGCCTGGCCGACTGATCGCGGGAACGCGGCGCCGCCGCCGATGTCCAAGCCGGGCCGCGCTCCCGCGGCTTGCTGGCTTGCCCCCACGCTCCTCACTTCGTGTGTCGCTGCCCCCCAAGGGGGCCGCAGGCCGCCTTGGGGCGGCCCGGCGCCGGCCTATCGCTTGCCCCCACGCTCCTCACTTCGTGTGTCGCTGCCCCCCAAGGGGGCCGCAGGCCGCCTTGGGGCGGCCCGGCGCCGGCCTATCATTCGCACTTCGACCACTCCATGCCTGCCATGCGCCTTCCGTCCTGCCGCGCCGCCGTCGCGCTGCTGCTGCTGTCCTTGTCCATCGCCGGCTGCAGCTCGCCGACCCGGGTCTACTACGAGCCCGAGGAGTTCGACTCCACCACCACCCACACGCGCAGCTACCCCGCGACCGAGGCCCAGACCTGCGAGGCCGCGCGGCGTGCGCTCTTGAGCCAGGGCTACATGATCACCGCGGGCACCGCCGACCTGGTGACCGGCCGCAAGAGCTTCCAGCCGGCCGCCGAGGTGCACGTCGAAGTCGAGTTCCGCGTGGTCTGCGCGCGCGACAGCCAGCGCGGCGACGGCGGGCGCCGCACGATCGCCTTCGCCAGCGCGCTGCAGGACCGCTATGGGGTGAAAAAGACCAACAATTCGGCCAGCGTCGGCGTCGGCGCGATCGGCTCGCTGTCGCTGCCGTTCAGCTCCAGCGACGATGCGCTGGTCAAGGTGGCGAGCGAAACGCTGACCGACGAGCGCTTCTACGACCGCTTCTTCTCGCTGATCGACCGCTTCTTGCCGGCCGCGGCCGAGGGCAAGCCGGCCGAAGCCTCGCCGGTGGTGACGCCGCAGCCGCTGATCGAGGCGCCGTTGCGGCCGGTGCCGCTGTCGCCGACTCGGGGCTGAGGTTTCCCCCGCTCAGGCGGCGGTCCGGGCCAGCGCGGCTTCCAGCTGTTCGATGCTGAAGGGCTTCTGCAGCCACAGCGCGCCGGGTATCGGTGTCTCCGGCGGCGGCCGGCCGCTGGCGAAGATGATGCCGAGCCGGTCGACCCCGTGGCGGGTTCGCAGGATGTCCGCCAGGTCGAGGCCGGAAAGCGCAGGCAGCCCGACGTCGGTCATCAGGACGTCGAAGGCCTTGTCGTAGAAGCGGTCCTTGGCGCTCTCGGCGCTGCGGACCCCGGTGGCCCAGTGGCCCAAAAGCTGCAGCATCTCGACGGTGGCCGACAAGGCGTCGGCATCGTCTTCCACCACCAGCACGCGCAGGCCCCTGGCGCGCTGCTCCTCTGTCGTTGGTCCGTTGGTTGGCATCGTCGTGTTCTGTCCGGGGGACCACGACTCTAGCGACCGCCGGCGGCGAGCGGGCTTCCGCGAACGCGCCTTTATGCGTAGGAAAGCGGCCCGGTGCGCGATGTCGCAGGCTTGCGCGAGGGCGGTCGCGGGTCGGCTCAACGCACCAGCGTCGACTTGCCGAACAGGCTTTCGATCAGCTCGACCGCGATTTCCGCCGTCCGGTTGCGTACGTCGAGCGCCGGATTGAGCTCGACCACGTCGAGCGAGCCCAGCCGTCCGGTGTCGGCGATCATTTCCATGCACAGCTGCATCTCGCGCCAGGTCGGGCCGCCGCGCACGCCGGTGCCGACGCCCGGCGCATAGTCGGGGTCGAGGCAGTCGAGGTCGAAGCTCACATGCAGGTGGGTGTCGTCGTCGACATCCTGCAGCGCCTCGGTCATCGTGGTGCGCATGCCGTGCTCGTCGATGTGGCGCATGTCAAAGACGCCGAGGCCGAGCGAGCGGATCGCCGACTTCTCCTCGGCGTCGACGCTGCGGATGCCGAGGAAGCGGATCGCGTCGTGCGCCAGCGCCGCCGGCTCGCCGCTCCAGCCGGTGAGCGCGGCCGGCCCATGGCCGAGCAGGCACGAGACCGGCATGCCGTGCATGTTGCCGCTCGGGCTGGTGGTCTCGGTGTTGACGTCGGTATGGGCGTCGAGCCACAGCACCCGCAGCTTCTGCCGGCGCTGGCGCACGTGGCGGGCGATCGCGCTGATCGAGCCGACCGCAATGCAGTGGTCGCCGCCCAGCAGGATGGGGAGCTGCTTCGCCTCAAGGGCCTGGTCGACGGCGTCGTAGACCAGCCGGTTCCATGCGATCACTTCGGGGAGATGGTGCAGTCCTTCGGCCGGCACCTCCCAGGGCGTGCCCGGCCCGGCCAGGTTGCCGCCGTCGATCACCTCGAAGCCGAGGCCCGCCAGCGTGTTGGCGAGCCCCGCCACGCGCAGCGCGTCGGGCCCCATGCCGGCGCCGCGGGTGCTGGCGCCGATGTCGGTCGGGGCGCCTATCAGTCGAAGGGTGCGGGTCATGCGCGGCTCTCCAGTTGCCTGTCCAGGCGCTACGGTAGCGCACCGGGATGACAACCGGCAACCGCGACGGCTAAGGCTGGGGCCGGTTCATGTTGCAGTCGGTGCCTTGCGCCAGTTCGTTGCCGCTGTAGATCGCGTCGGTGCGGAAGCCGTAATTGGTGCCTTCCCAACCGACCTTGACCGCCTTGCCGTCGACCGGCGCGATGGTGTTGACCACCTGCGGCAGCAGCAGCTGGTGGTCTTCGGCGCGCATGCGCACCGGGCCGACCACCGAATCGAAGCGCAGGTCTTCCAGGGCGCGTGCGACCTGGGTGGTGTCGGTGCTGCCGGCCTTGTTGATCGCGGCGGCCAGCAGGCGCGGGGTCATCTCGATGCGCGGCGCCAGGAAGTCCTTGCCGGTCCTGGCCTTGTAGCTCTTGGCGAGCGCATCGACCTTGGGCGAGTCGGCCTGGCCCGGGTGCCACTCGGCGACCCAGGTGAGCTGCCCCAGCCTGGCCTGCGACACGGCCAGCACCGTGCCCGGCACCGAGCCCGCGCTGTGGTTGTAGTAGTGCAGGTCGTAGCCGGCATCGCCCGCGGCCTTGAGCAGCAGCGTCATGTCCTGGCCCCAGTTGCCGGTGATCACCGAATCGGCACCCGACTGCTTGATGTTGGCGAGGTAGGGCGCGAAGTCCTTGACCTTGCCGATCGGGTGCAGCGTCTCGCCGACGAACTGGATGTCGGGCCGCGCCAGGCCGACCAGCTGGCGGCCGTAGCTGGCCCACTGCTTGCCGTGCGCATAGTCCTGGTTGAGCAGGTAGATCTTCTTGACCTCGGGCGTCTTCTTGATGGTGTTGGCGATCGCCTTCATCTTCATCGCGGTGTTGGCGTCGGTCTGAAAGTGCCAGAAGCTGCAGGCCTTGCCGGTGAGTTCGGGGTCGATCGAGGAGTGGTTCAGCACCAGCAGCTCTTTACCCGGATTGCGCTGGTTCCAGCGGTTGACCGCCTGCACCAGCGCGCTCACCACCGACGAGCCCGAGCCGCCGGTGACGATGGCGCGGGCGCCCTGGTCGATGGCCGCCTGCAGCGCGCTCTGGCTCTCTTGCGCCGACAGCTTGCTGTCGAACTGCAGCAGCTGCAGCCTGGTGCCGCCGAGTACGCCGCCCTTGGCGTTGATGTCCTCGATCGCGTACTGCGTGTGCGTGAGCATCAGCTCGCCGACATTGGCGAAGGGTCCGGACAGAGGATCGATGTAGGCGATCTTGTAGGTCTGCTGGGCCTGGGTGGCGCCGGCGGCGAGCAGGGCCGCGGCCGCGACGGGCGCGAGCAGGCTGGGGAACTTCATGGACGGTCTCCGTGGTTGGAATGAAAGTAAGGCTCGGCGATCAGGCGCCGGGCTCGCGCAGCCCGAGCACCCGCCAGGCCAGCCTGGACAGCTCGGCCACCACCTCGTCGGGCGAGAGCCGGCCGTCGGGCCGGTACCAGCTGTAGAGGAAGCCGGGCAGGCTGAGCGCCGCGAAGGCGGTGATCTTTGTTTCGCCGAAGTCCAGGTCGCCGTCGCTGCGGGCCTGCTCGAGCAGCGGAAAGAGCTGGTCGTAGAAGTGATGGGCCAGCTTCTTCTGCGCCGCGATGTACTCCGGCCGGTAGACCTGCGGCTCCTTGTAGGCGAAGAAGGCGCAGGGGTGGTGCGCCACCGTCGCGCGGATCAGCCGCTCGATGCCTTCCTTGACCTTGACGACCGCCCGGCGCGGGTCGCCGGCGGCGAAGTCCATGGAAGTGAAGCAGTCGACCGCGGGCCGCCACGAGAGCGTCTCGAAGATCTCCTGCTTGTCGCGGAAGTAGTAATAGACGAAGGGCTTCGTGACGTCGAGCGCGCGCACGATCTGCGCCATCGTGGTGTTGGCGTAGCCCTGGGAGGCGAACAGCTGCGCCGCCGCCTGCAGGATGCGCTCGCGCTGCACGTCGGTGCCGGCCGTGGCGGTGCGCTGCCGGCCGGTGCCCTGCGGCAGGTCGCTGCGGGGAGGGGGCACGTCCTCGTGGCCAGAGGGTTTGTGCGGTGTCGCCGAAGTTATACCCATGGGTAGGATCTTGGTGCACCATGCCGGCCTTGGCAAGCGCCCGAGTTCATCGATAACCCTGAGAGACTGACGCCATGGAGACAAGCCCCCTTCGCGAGCTTCCCGATCGGCCGCAGCAGCCGCTGCACGAGTACCTTCGCACGCATGCGCGCGAGCGCGGCGGGCACCCCGCCTGCCTCTGGTACGGCCATGCGATGAGCTACGCCGAGCTCGATGCCGCCAGCGATGCCTTCGCCGCGAGGCTGCAGGCCATCGGCGTGAAGAAGGGCGAGCCGGTGGTGCTGTTCCTGAACAACTGCCCGCAGTACCTGGTCGCGCACTTCGGCATCCAGAAGATCGGCGCCATCGTCTGCCCGAGCGGGCCGCTCAACAAGGAACACGAACTCGCCTACCAGGTCGACGACCTGAAGGCGCGCGTGATCGTCGCGGCCTCGTCGCTGCTGCCGGTGGTCGACAAGGTGCGCGCATCGAGCACGCTCGCGCATGTGTTCGCGGTGCACTACGCCGACTTGCTGCCCGCGGGGCCGACGCTCGATGTCCCGGCGGAACTCGCTGCCGCGGCGAAAGAGCCGCGCGCCGTGCCGAACGATTGCGAAGACTTCTTCGCCGTCATGCAGAGCGGCGCGCGGCCGGCGCCGGTCGCGCTTTCGCTGGACGACGTCGCGCTCATGACCTACACCTCGGGCACCACCGGCCTGCCCAAGGGCGCGATGCTGAGCTACGGCAACGCGCTCTTCAAGACCCGCGCGGCGGCCGACTGCAATGGCGTCACGGGCAGCGACGTGCTGCTGTCGATCGCGCCGCTGTACCACATCGCCGGCATGCTGATGGGCGTCAACGTGCCGGTGCTCACCGGCGCCACCTCGGTGCTGCTGCACCGCTTCGATCCGCGTGCCACGCTGCAGGCGATCGATCGCCACGAGGTCAGCTGGTGGTACAGCATCGCGCCGATGAACGTCGCCTGCATGCAGCTGCCGGACATCGCGGGCTTCGACCTGTCCAGCCTGCGCATGAACCCGGTGACCAGCTTCGGCATCGCCTTCACGGCGCCGCTGGCGCAGCAGTGGCGCGGCTTCGCGGGCAACTGCAGTTCCTTCGAGGCCGCCTACGGCCTGAGCGAGACCCACACCTGCGACACCTACACGCCGCACCACGCGCCGCGCTGGGGCACCCAGGGCATCCCGGTGCCGGGCGTCACGATCCGCATCATCGACAGCGACACCGGCGAGGCCAAAGCCACGGGCGAGATCGGCGAGATCGTGCTGGCGAGCGCCGGCTCGTTCAAGGGCTACTGGAACAAGCCCGAAGCCACCGCCGCGACCCTGCGCGATGGCTGGGTGCACACCGGCGACATGGGCAAGCTCGATGCCGACGGCTACCTCAGCTTCATCGGTCGCTTCAAGGAGATGATCAAGGTCTCCGGCTACAGCGTGTTCCCGGAGGAGGTCGAGACGATCCTGATCAAGCATCCCGCGGTGGCGCAGGCCGCGGTCATTGCCCAGCCCGATGCCGAGAAGGGCGAGGTGGTCAAGGCCTTCGTCGTGCGCAAGCCCGGCATCGAGCTCGATGCCGACGCCCTGATCGCCTGGTCGCGCGACAACATGGCGAGCTACAAGGCGCCGCGCGCGGTGCGCTTCATCGACGCGCTGCCCACCACCGGTGCCGGCAAGGTGCTGCGCCGATTGCTGAAGGATTGATCGACATGCTGACGAAAGTCTTGATCGCCAACCGGGGCGAGATCGCGGTCCGGCTGGTGCGCGCACTGCGCGATCTGGGCATCGCGAGCGTCGCGGTGCATGCCAGGGACGACGCCGAAGCGCTGCACGTGCAACTGGCCGATGCCGTGGTGCCGCTCGATGCGACCGGCCCCTCTGCCTATCTCGACGGCGCGGCGCTGATCGCGATCGCGCGCGAGCAAGGCTGCGACGCGGTGCACCCGGGCTATGGCTTCCTGAGCGAGCGCGCCGACTTCGCGCAGGCCTGCGCCGATGCCGGCCTGCGCTTCATCGGCCCGACCCCCGAGCAGCTCGCGTTGTTCGGCGACAAGGCGCGCGCGCGGGCGCTGGCCGGGCAGTGCGGCGTGCCGGTCATGCCGGGCAGTGCCGGCGCGGTGACGCTGGCCGAGGCGCAGGCCTTCTTCGCGGCGCAGCAGGCCGATGGCGCGGGCGTCATGGTCAAGGCCATCGGCGGCGGCGGCGGCCGCGGCATGCGCGCGGTGCTCAACGCGGCCGATCTGCCCGAAGCGCATGCGCGATGCACCTCCGAGGCAAAGGCAGCCTTCGGCGTCGATGGCGTCTACGTAGAGCGCCTGATGCGCAACGCGCGCCACATCGAGGTGCAGGTACTCGGCGACGGCCAGGCAGTCGCCAGCCTCGGCGAACGCGAATGCACGCTGCAGCGGCGCTTCCAGAAGCTGGTCGAGATCGCGCCCAGTCCCTCGCTGCCCGAGCCATTGCGCCTGCAGCTCACGCAGGCCGCGCTGCGCATGGCCAAGGCGGTCGGCTACCAGAGCCTGGGCACCTTCGAATTCCTGGTCGATGAGCGTTCGACGACGCTGCCCTTCGTTTTCATCGAAGCCAATCCGCGCCTGCAGGTCGAGCACACCGTGACCGAGGCGGTCACCGGACTCGACCTGGTCCAGCTGCAGGTCGGCATCGCCAACGGCGAGACGCTGGCCGACCTCGCGATCGAAGCCGACCGCACGGCAGCCCAGCGCGGCTTCGCGGTGCAGTGGCGCATCAATGCCGAGACCCTCGATGCCGAAGGCCAGGCTCGGCCGTCGGCCGGCACACTGGCGCGCTTCGACCTGCCGGCCGGCCCCGGCGTGCGCGTCGACACCCATGGCTACGCGGGCCTGGCGCCGTCGCCGCACTACGACACGCTGCTGGCCAAGCTGATCGTCCATTCGTCCTCGCCGCGCTTCGCCGACGCGCTGCGGCGCTCGCTGCGGGCGCTGGAGGAATGCCGCATCGAGGGCATCGCCACCAATCTGCCGCTGCTGCGCGCGATCGCCGGGCGGCCCGAGTTCGCGACCCAGGCGGTGCACACGCGATTCGTCGAGGCGCATCTGGCCGACCTGTTGGCCGCTGCGGCGCGCATCGATGCAGCGGACGCCAGGCTGGCGCGCGGCGTGCCCCTGCGCGCCGAAGCCGGCTTGCCGGCCGACGAAGACGACGCCCTGGTGGTCAAGGCGCCGATGCCCGCGAAGCTGGTCCAGTTCGAGGTCGATGTCGGCGACCTCGTGCCCGCCGGCGCGCAGCTCGGCGTGCTCGAAGCCATGAAGATGGAGCATCTGCTGCACGCGCCTTTCGCCGGCCGGGTGGTCGCGCTGCTGGCCGCGCCGGGCGACTACCTGGTCGAAGGCCAGTCGCTGGTGCGCATGGACGCCGTCGATGCGCAAGCGGTCGAGACGCAGGCGCAGGCCTCGCACGACCTCGACCAGGTTCGTGCCGACCTGCAGAAGGTCATCGACCGCCACGCGCCGACGCTCGACGCCAACCGCCCCGCCGCGGTGGCCAAGCGCCATGCGCAGGGCGGCCGCACCGCGCGTGCCAACATCGCCGACTTGTGCGACCTGGCGCACGATCCCGGCAACTTCAGCGAGTACGGTGCGCTGGCGATCGCCGCCCAGACCCGTCGCCGCTCGCTCGAGGACCTGATCGCCAACACGCCGGCCGACGGCATGGTGACCGGCATCGGCAGCATCAACGCGCGGCAGTTCGGCCCCGAGAAGTCGCGCGCCGTGGTCATGGCCTACGACTACACCGTGCTGGCCGGCACGCAGGGCATGCGCAACCACCACAAGACCGACCGCATGCTCGGCATCGCCCACCAGCTGCGCCTGCCGGTGGTGCTGTTCGCCGAGGGCGGCGGCGGACGGCCGGGCGACACCGACATGCCCATCGTGGCCGGCCTCAACAACCACACCTTCAGCCAGTTCGCGGCGCTGTCGGGCAAGGTGCCGGTGGTCGGCATCGTGCACGGGCGCTGCTTCGCGGGCAATGCGGCGCTGCTCGGCTGCGCCGACGTGATCATCGCCACCGAGGCCAGCAACATCGGCATGAGCGGCCCGGCCATGATCGAGGGCGGCGGCCTGGGCAGCTTCGCGCCCGAGCAGATCGGGCCGAGCAGCGTGCAGTCGCGCAACGGCGTGATCGACATCCTGGTCAAGGACGAGGCCGAGGCCGTGGCCGCCGCGAAGCAATACCTGTCGTACTTCCAGGGCGCGACCGCCGAGTGGCAGTGCGCCGATCCGCGGGCGCTGCGGCATGCGGTGCCCGAGAACCGGCTGCGCGTGTACGACGTGCGCGCCGCGATGCGCGGGGTCGCCGACACCGGCTCGCTGCTCGAGCTGCGCGCCGGCTTCGGCGCCGGCATCGTGACCGCGCTGGCCCGCATCGAGGGCAAGCCGGTCGGCCTGCTGGCCAACAACCCGCACCACCTGGGCGGTGCGATCGACGTCGAGGCGGCCGACAAGGCGGCCCGCTTCATGCAGCTTTGCAACGCGCACGGTCTGCCGCTGGTGGCGCTGTGCGATACGCCGGGCTTCATGGTCGGCCCCGAGATCGAGGCCCAGGCGCAGGTCCGTCATGTGTGCCGCATGTTCATGGTGGCCTCGCACCTGCGCGTGCCGTATTTCGCGGTGGTGCTGCGCAAGGGCTACGGCCTCGGTGCCCAGGCCATGACCGCCGGCGGCTTCGACGCGCCGGTGTTCACGGTCGCCTGGCCGACCGGCGAGTTCGGCGCCATGGGGCTCGAAGGCGCCGTCCGGCTCGGCTTCCGCAAGGAACTCGAAGCCGCGCCCGAGGGCGCCGAGCGCGATGCGCTGTTCAAGCAGCTGGTGGCGCAGCAGTACGCCAACGGCGAGGCGATCCACATGGCGCAGACCCTCGAGATCGACGCGGTCATCGACCCCGCCGACACGCGAGCCTGGCTGGTGCGCGGGCTGGCTTCGGCGTCGGCGCCGCGCGAGCCGGCGCAGGCCTACGTCGATACCTGGTGAAGGCCTGGCGCGGATCGATCGGGCGTCCGTACACTGCGGACCCCATGAAGCAACTATCGCGGCGCCGCGCCGCGCTCCTCATCGGCGCCTGGGCCGCGGCCCTGCATGCGCCGCTGGCTGTATCGGCGGGCGCGCCACGGGTCGTGGTGGCCTTCGGCGATTCGATCACCGAAGGCGCCGGCGCGATCAACGAGAACGGCAAACCGGTGCGCTATCCGGAACGGCTCGAAGCGAGGCTGCGGGCAATGCCGGGCGCGGTCCAGGTGGTCAACGCCGGCATCTCCGGCAATCGCCTGCTGGCCGACAACGTCGGTCCCAAAGGCATCGCGCGCTTCGAGCACGACGTGCTGGCGCAGCCGGGCGTCACGCATGTCGTGATCCTCATCGGCATCAACGACATCGGCTTCAGCATGCCCGAAGGGGCCAGCGAGCCGATCCGGGGACAGCCGGCGGCGGAAGAGATCACCGCCGGGCTTCAAGGGCTGATCCAGCAGGCGAAGGCGCGCGGGGTCAAGGTGCTGCTCGGCACGCTGCTGCCGTTCAAGGGCTCCTCCTACTGGAGCAAGGAAAAGGAATCGCGGCGCGACGCCGTCAACCGCTGGATCCGCAGCCGCCGCCATGTCGAAGCGGTGGTCGACTTCGATGCCGCGATGCGCGACCCTTCCGATCCCCAGGCGCTGAAGGCCGCCTACGACAGCGGCGACCACCTTCATCCGGGCAATGCCGGCTATGCCGCGATGGCGGACGCGATCGACCTGCGGGCGCTGCGCAAATAGGCTTCGCACGGCACGTTCTGGCGTCACACCTCTACACAAGACTTCGTCCGTGGCTTACAGCAGGTTCACATGACGCAGGGAGGATGAAGGCTCCAACAACTCGAAGGAGTCCTCATGAAGAAACTTGCAGTCAGCCTCGCCGTCGGTGTCGCCTCTCTGTTGTCGCTCGGCGCCGCCGTGGTGCCAGCCACCGCTCAGGCGCAGCCGGGCGTGGTCGTCCGCGTGGCGCCGCCGCCCCCGCGTCCCGAACACGTGCCGCCGCCGCGCAGGGGCTACGTCTGGGCGCCCGGCCACTACGAGTGGAACGGACACCGCTATGTATGGAACAAGGGCGCGTACATGCGCGCGCGCAACGGCTATGGCTATCGCGCGCCGCAATGGGATGAGCGCGATGGACAGTGGGAGTACCGCCGCGGCGGCTGGGACCGTGACCATGACGGCGTGCCCAATGCACAGGATCGCCGCCCGGACAATCCAAACCGCAGCTAGAACAGCTTGAACACCAGCGGCATCAGCAGGGCGGCCAGCACGACCTGCATGCCGAGCGCCAGCCCGGCATAGGCGCCGGCGTCGGCGTTGACGTGCAGGGCACGCGCCGCACCGATGCCGTGGGCCGCGGTCCCCAGGCCGAAGCCGCGGGCCGCGAAGCCCGTGGCGTCGGTGCCGATGCGCAGCGCATCGAACAGATACTTGCCCGACAGCGCACCGATCATGCCGGTGAGCACCGCGAACACCGCCGACAGCGCCGGGATGCCGCCGATCTTTTCCGAGATGCCCATCGCAACAGGCGCGGTCACCGACTTGGGAGCCAGCGACAGTACGACGTCATGCGGAAGGCCCACCGCCCATCCCAGGGCCACGGCCGACCCGCCCGCGGCGGCGCCGCCGAGCAGCGAGGCCAGCAGCAGCCGGCCGAAGCGGGCCCGCAATTCGGCACGCCGCTGCCACAGCGGCCAGGCCAGGGCGACCACGGCCGGGCCCAGCAGGAAATGGATGAACTGGGCGCCCGCGAAGTAGGTCGGGTAGTCGACCCGGGTGGCCAGCAGGCCGCCGGCCAGCACCACCACCGACCACAGCACCGGATTGGCCCAGGGCGCGCCGCCGGCGCGGGTGTAGGCCGCGTTCGACAGCAGGTAGACGACCAGGGTCGCGGTCAGCCCGAACAGGGGCGTGGCCGACAGGTAGATCCAGAGTTCGACGAAGCGCGGCATGAACTAATTCTTGCGCCGGTCGGGCCAGTAGAGCACCAGCGCGGTGACCGCCAGGCCGATCCAGGTCGACAGCGCGATCACCAGCAGCATCCGCCCGCCGTACTGCCCGAGCAGCGCGAGGTGGGTCATGACGCCGACGCCGACCGGCACGAACAGCAGCGAGAGGTGCGCGAGCAGGAAGCTGGCGCATTCGGCCACCGGCTCGCGCACGATCGCAAAGCGCAGCCCGGCCAGCATCAGCATCATGCCGAGCACCGGCCCGGGCAGCGGCAGCGATAGACCGCGCGAGAGCAGCTCGCCGACCGACTGGAACACCAGCAGCCAGGCCATCCCGCGCAAGCCGTTCATGGGCCGGCCCGCGCGCCTACTTGAAGACCACCGTGCGGTGGCCGTTGAGCAGCACCCGGTGCTCGCTGTGCCACTTGACGGCGCGCGCCAGCACCTGGCTCTCGGTGTCGCGGCCGCGGGCGGTCAGCGCCTCGACCGTGTCGGTGTGGTCGGCGCGCTCCACGTCCTGCTCGATGATCGGGCCCTCGTCGAGGTCGGCCGTCACGTAGTGGGCGGTGGCGCCGATCAGCTTCACGCCGCGGTCGTGCGCCTGGTAGTAGGGCTTGGCGCCCTTGAAGCTCGGCAGGAACGAGTGGTGGATGTTGATCGCCCGGCCGGCCAGCTTGCCGCAGAGGTCGTTGCTGAGGATCTGCATGTAGCGCGCCAGCACCACCAGGTCGGCGCCTTCGGCCTCGATGATCTCGAGCTGCTTCGCCTCGCCCTGCGCCTTGGTCGCGGCGGTCACCGGGATGTGGTGGAAGGGCACGTTGTAGCTCGCCGCCAGCTGGTAGAAGTCGCGGTGGTTCGAGATGATGGCGCGGACGTCGATCGACAGCAGGCCGCTTTTCCAGCGGAACAGCAGGTCGTTCAGGCAATGGCCTTCCTTGCTGACCAGGATCACGGTCTTCATCGGCTCGGCGGCGGCATGCAGTTTCCAGCGCATGTCGAAGTCGGCCGCGAGGGCGGCGATCTGCTCGCGCAGGACGTTCTCCCCGTGCTCGCAGGCGAAGCGCACCCGCATGAAGAACAGGCCGGTGCCGTGGTCGTTGTACTGCGCCGCTTCTTCGATGTTGCCGCCGCGCTCGAGCAGGAAGCCGGAGACGGCGTGCACGATGCCCGTGCGGTCGGGGCAGGAGAGGGTGAGGATGTACGCGGGGTTCATAAGGCCGCACATTGTCGCAGGGCCTGCCGCGGGCCGCGGCTGGTGCCAAAATGCCCCGTTCCTCGACCACCCGAACTCAGCAGGAGTGAATTCATGGCCTTCAACGACTTCAACATGGACAACCAGTGGTTGCCCTTCACGCCCAACCGCTCGTTCAAGAAGGACCCGCGGGTCTTCGTCGCGGCGGACGGCATGGAGTTCACCACCCATGACGGCCGCAAGGTGGTCGACGGGATCTCGTCGCTGTGGTGCGTGGGGGCCGGCCACAACCGCAAGCCGATCAACGAGGCGATCAAGAAGCAGCTCGACACCCTCGACTACGCGACCGCCTTCCAGGTCAGCAACGACAAGGCCTTCAAGGCGGCCGAGATGATCGCGGCGATGGCGCCCGGCGACCTCAACAAGGTGCTGTTCTGCAATTCGGGCAGCGAAGCCGCCGACACCTCGATGAAGGTCGCGCTGGCCTACCACCGGGCCCGCGGCGAAGGCCACCGCAACCTGTTCATCGGCCGCGAGAAGGGCTACCACGGTGTCGGCTTCGGCGGCATGTCGGTCGGCGGCATCCCGGGCAACCGCAAGGTGTTCGGCTCGGCCTTCCTGCCGCGGGTGGACCACATGCGCTTCATCCACGACCCGGTCAACCACGCCTACATCCACAACCAGGAGCCGGTCTGGGCCGACGACCCGCTGGCCGACCTCGAGCAGCGCATCCTGCCGCTGCACGACCCGAGCAACGTGGCGGCGATCATCGTCGAGCCCATTGCCGGATCGGCCGGCTGGTACGTGCCGCCCAAGGGCTACCTGCAGAAGCTGCGCGAGATCTGCGACAAGCACGGAATCCTGCTGATCTTCGACGAGGTCATCACCGGCTTCGGGCGCATGGGCACCAACTTCGCGTCCGACTTCTACGGCGTGGTGCCCGACATGCTGAACTTCGCCAAGTGCGTGACCAACGGCGTGATCCCGCTCGGCGGCGTGATCTGCCGCGACAAGCTCTACGACGAGATGATGAAGACCTCGGCGCCCGAGCACGTGGTGGAGTTCTTCCACGGCTACACCTACTCGGGCCATCCGGTGGCCTGCGCGGCGGCGATCGCAACGCTCGACCTGTTCAAGCAGGAGCAGCTGTTTGCACGGGCCGGAGAGATGGGCAAGGTCCTCGGCGATGCCTTCCACAGCACCTTCAAGGGCCTGCCGAACGTGATCGGCATCCGCAGCCTGGGCCTGGCCGCGGCGGTCGAGCTGGCGCCGATCGCCGGCGCGCCGGGCAAGCGGGCCTATGACATCTTCGTCGACTGCTATCACAAGGGCGCGCTGGTGCGGCCCGCGGGCGACGTGCTGGTGATCGCGCCGCCCTACATCGTCGAGAAGTCGCACATTGACACGCTGGTCAACACGCTGGCCGACGCGATCAAGGCGAAGGCCTGATCAGGCGGCTCAGCCGGCCGGGCGTGGCGGCGGCTTGACGCCGGCGCAGTAATCCTGCTCGGGCAGGGCCGGCGTCGGCCAGACGGCGTCGAAGGCGCGGTCCGCCTCGTCGGGCGGACCGGCCCGCATCCGCACCGCCTTCACCGAGACATCGGTGGGCAGGTGCTGCGGCACGCCCAGCTGCTTGTTGCCGTGGCCGGCGCCGCTCACGAGCAGCACGGTCTTGCCCGGCACCCTTGCCTTGACCACGGCCTGCGCCATGGCGCGGTCGCGGGCGATCTGGATCCGGGTCATCGGCACGATCTGGGACTCGGGCAGCAGGTTGCAGTGGCCGCTGCGCACGGCCTGCTGCTGTTCGGTGCGGGCGGCTTCCGGCAACTGCGCATCGAGCGAGACGTCGGCCATCGCGTCCTTCATGTGGGCCCGCTGCAGGTTGGCGCCGATCACCGGCACCCCCGCCCGGACGGCGGCCATGACCACCGGGCCGTAGGCGGCCCATGGCCAGCCCTTGTCGTTCCAGCCGAGCGCGGTCTGCACCTGGGCTTCGGTCGCGTCGCGCGGCAAGTGGGCCGTGCTGTTGCCTTCCTCGGCCATTTCGAGTGCCAGGGCGGCGAGGCGGCCGCCTTGGGCCAGTGCCATGACGGTCTCGCGTTCGATCTGCTGGTGCTCGGCGGCATCGTGCTGCTCGCCCAGCAGCAGGGCGTCGGTCGGCAGTTGGGCGGCGGCGCGGCGGGCGATCGGCGCCTGGCTGTCGCCCGGGCCCGGCGCTGCACAGGCGGTCAGCAGCGCCGCGGCGACGGCAACCAGGCTGCGCATGGCGGGGCGTTGCGCCGGCTTCGTGTTCAGTGGACCAGAACGGGAGTGTGCGCTAACTCGGCGTAGCCTTCGAGGGTGTCCTCGACTTCTTCCTGCGTCGGCGTGTTGAGCTGCCAGGCGGCAATCTGCTGCTGGAACAATTCTGCCCAGGAGCCATCGAGGTAGACCTCCTTGCCCGAGCGCTTGTCCACGATCTCGAAGCCGTGGCGTGCCAGCACCGGCAGGTGGGGCGCCGCGGGCGCCTCGCCTTCGGTCGGCTGCACGTGCACGACGACGAAGGAGTCGGAATCGTAGAGCATTTGCATGTCGGGTCCTGTGAGGATGTCGATGGCATTCATGGTGGTTAGATAGCAATCAACGCGCCAGTTTCAATATGCAGCGTTGCGTTGTAGGCACCCGCCTGTTACTGCGTGTTATTTCTCACGGATTCGACGACTGGCTGCGCAGCTGGAGGTCGATGAAGTCGCCATTGGGCTGGGTCTGCCGGATCCGGACCGGGAGCCAGCCCAGCACCGGCGCCAGCCACAGTTCGATCTTGTCGTCGCCGGGCTTGCGGGGGTTGCGCGTGAGCCTGCGGGCCGAGAACTCGCCGGCCGGCACGCCGACCTCCTCCTCGCCCTCGACATTGAAGGTCCAGATTTCGGCATCGTTGATCCCGACCGTCTGGACCGCGATCACGGCGCCGGGCGGATAGTGCGCCGTGTTACCCGCCATCAGGGCGCCGAGCTGGAGCACGACGCTGAGCCGGTCCTGTGCACCGGCGAGGAGCATCTCGCTCGGGACATTCCCGCTGAACTGCACGCGCCTGTTGTCGCGGTCGAACAGCGAAACGGTCTCCGTCCTGCGGGTGTCCGAGAAGCGCAGGGGCTCGATGCCGGTCGGCCCGATGCGCCCCGTGCTGTGCTGGCTGCGCAGGGTCTTGAACAGGAAGGTCCAGGCCAGGCGGAGGTCGTACTGGCTGCCGTCCTGCAGCCAGACCAGTTCGCCGAACACGCCCTGCAAGGGCTGGGCGCCTTGCTGCGCCGTGGCGGCGAAGCGCAGGCGCACCGAACCGGGGACCTGCGCCTCCACCGAACCGGCGATCTGGCCGGCCGCGTCGCTGCCGGCACCCGTGTTCGAGCCCGCGGCCCCCGTGGCACCCGACCCCTTGGGGGCGGGCGCGCCGGCTTCTTGCGGCTGCGCCTCGCCGGTGTCGGGGCCCGTCGCGGCGTCGGGGTCGGCCACCGCCATCTCGGCGGGCGCCGGCCGGTCGATGGCGGGCGCGGGTGCTGGCTCCACGGCGGGGCGGGGGCGCGGCGCGGGCCGGGGCCGCGCGGGCCTGGGT
>NZ_JBFTHX010000018.1:0-138934 GCF_056394465.1 Variovorax sp. 10N432 | reverse complement strand
TCCCTGCGCTGCTCGCGACAGGCGGGGTCCGCGCAAACTCGCTCCGCTGCGCTCCACTCAAACACGCGCGGCCCTGATCCGCCTGCCGCTCCGCTGCTCGGCGGTGCCTCAACGGCCGGCCCAGGGCATACCGCCCGCCACCGCTGAGACGTCGGGGTTGCATCGACGTTGGAGACGACACGGATCTTTGATCACCCCCAAGCCCGGCCCGAAGGGCCGGCGCAGTGGGGTCGCTCGGCCCACACCGCATCCCGGGCGCCCGTGCAACGAAAACAGCTAGGAAGCTCATCCCACGGCCCTCGCCCCGAACCGCCGCCCCAGCCGATCGAAGCCCAGGTAGATCACCGGCGTGGTGAACAAGGTCAGCACCTGGCTCACCACCAGCCCGCCAAAAATCGCGAGACCCAGCGGACGCCGCAGCTCGGCGCCCTCGCCCCAGCCCAGCATCAGCGGCAGTGCCGCGAACAGCGCCGCCAGCGTGGTCATCAGGATCGGACGGAAGCGCAGCAGCGCCGCCTGGTGGATCGCCTCCAGCGGCCCCTTGCCCTGGTTGCGCTCGGCGTCGATCGCGAAGTCGATCATCATGATCGCGTTCTTCTTGACGATGCCGATCAACAGGATGATGCCGATGATGCCGATCACCCCGAGGTCGTTGCCGGTCACCATCAGCGCCAGCAGCGCGCCGACGCCGGCCGACGGCAAGGTCGACAGGATGGTCAGCGGGTGGATGTAGCTCTCGTAGAGCACCCCCAGCACGATGTAGACGCAGACCACCGCCGCCAGGATCAGCCACAGCTGGTTGGTGAGCGACTTCTCGTAGGCCCCGGCGGCGCCGAGGAAGGTCATGGTCACGCTCGGCGGCAGCGCGATGTCCTTGGCCGCGGCGCGGATCGCCGCCACCGACTTGCCCAGCGCCACGTTCGGCGGCGTGTCGAAGCCGATGGTGGCGGCCGGATACTGGGCCACCCGCGTCACCTGCAGCGGCGCGAACTGCTCGCGCACCGTCGCCAGCGCCGACAGCGGCGTCGCCGTGCCGGCGCCGGTGCGCAGCTGCAGCGTGCCCAGGCCCTCCGGCGAGGACAGCGACTCGCGATCGGCCTCGAGGATCACCCGGTACTGGTTGGTCTCGGTGAAGATGGTGGAGACGATCCGCTGGCCGAAGGCGCTGTAGAGCGCATCGTCGACCGAGCTGGCCGTCACCGACAGCCGCGACGCCGTGTTGCGGTCGATGTCGACGTAGGCCGACAGGCCCTTGGCACCCGCATCGGTGGTCGGGTTGCGCACCTGCGGCACGCTGCGCAGGCGCTCGACCAGCTTCTGCGCCCAGGAGTTCACCGTCGCCGTGTCGGCGCCTTCGAGCGAGACCCGGAACTCGGTCGGACCGGTCTCAGCGTCGATGGTCAGGTCCTGCGTCGGCTGCAGGTAGAGCGACACGCCGGCCACGCCTTCGCGCACCCGCTCGCGCAGCCGCTGCATCACGACGGCCTGGCTGTCATGGCCGGAGCGCAGGTTGATCAGCATGCTGCCGGTGTTGAGCGCCATGTTGTTGGCGGCGTCGACGCCGACCACCGAACTCAGGCTCTGCACGTCCGGGTCGGCCAGCACGATGTTGGCCGCCGACTGCTGCAGTTCGGCCATCCGCGCATAGGACACTTCCTGCGCGGCCAGCACCCGCGCCTTGAGCTGCCCGGTGTCCTGGGTCGGGAACAGGCCCTTTGGAATCAGCACGTACAGCGCCACCGTCAGCGCCAGCGTCAGCAGCGCCACCAGCAAGGTCAGCGGCTGATGGCGGAACACCCATTGCAGCCAGGTGTCGTAGCGCGCGATGATGCGGTCGAAAAAGCGCTGCACGGCGGCGCCGAAGCGTCCGCCCTCCTCGGCCTGCGGCTTGAGCCAGCGCGCCGACATCATCGGCACCAGGGTCAGCGAGACCACGGCCGAGATCAGGATCGTGATCGCCAGGGTCACCGCGAACTCGCGGAACAGCCGCCCCACCACGTCGCCCATGAACAGCAGCGGGATCAGCACCGCGACCAGCGACACCGTCAGCGAGATGATGGTGAAGCCGATCTGGGTCGCGCCCTTGAGCGCGGCCTGGAACGGCGGCTCGCCCTCTTCGAGGTAGCGCGCGATGTTCTCGATCATCACGATCGCGTCATCGACCACGAAGCCGGTCGCGATGGTCAGCGCCATCAGGCTCAGGTTGTTGAGGCTGTAGCCCAGCAGGTACATCAGGCCGCAGGTGCCGATCAGCGAGATCGGCACCGCGATGCTGGCGATCACGGTGGCGCGCAGGCTGTGCAGGAAGAAGAAGATCACCAGCACCACCATCACCACCGCCAGCGCGAGCTCGAGCTGCACGTGGCGCACCGAGGCGCGGATGCCGGTGGTGCGGTCGCTCAGAACCTCGACCTTCAGCGCGCCGGGCAGCGAGGCTTCGAGCTCGGGCAGCAGCTTCTTGACGCCGTCGACCGTGCCGATCACGTTGGCGCCGGGCTGGCGCTGCACGTTGAGGATGATCGCGGGATAGAGCTTGCCGTCCTGCGCGCCCGGCGCGGCGCTCGAATCCGAGCCGGCCCAGGCGCCGAGCTGGGTGTTCTCGGCGCCGTCGATGACGCGGGCCACATCGGTCATGCGCACCGGCGCGCCGTTCTTCCAGGCGACGATCAGGTTCTTGTAGTCGGCCGCGGTGACCAGCTGGTCGTTGGCATTGATCGTGTAGGCCCGCTTCGGGCCGTCGAAGCCGCCCTTGGCGCTGTTGGCGTTGGCCGCCGCGATCGCGGTGCGCAGGGTGTCCAGGCCGATGCCGACCGCGGCCAGCGCGTTGGTGTTGGCCTGGATGCGCACCGCCGGGCGCTGGCCGCCCGACAGCGACACCAGCCCGACACCGCCGACCTGGCTGATCTTCTGCGCCAGCCGCGTGTTGACCAGGTTCTGCACCTCGGTCAGCGGCATGGTCTCGGAGCTCACGGCCAGGGTCAGGATCGGCGCATCGGCCGGGTTGACCTTGGCGTACACCGGCGGCGCCGGCAGGTCGGCCGGCAGCAGCGAGCCGCCGGCGTTGATGGCCGCCTGCACCTGCTGCTCGGCGACGTCCAGGGTCTGGTCGAGCGCGAACTGCAAGGTCACGATCGAGACGCCGGTGGCGCTGGTCGAGCTCATGCGGTCGAGGCCGGCCATCTGGCCGAACTGGCGCTCCAGCGGCGCGGTCACGGTGCGGCTCATGACCTCGGGGCTGGCGCCCGGGTAGAGCGTCTGCACCTGGATCGTCGGATAGTCGACCTGCGGCAGCGCCGCCAGCGGAAGAAATCGGAAACCGACCAGGCCCGCGAGCACGATCGCGACCATGAGCAGCGCGGTCGCGACCGGCCGCTCGATGAAGGGACGTGAAGGACTCAGCACGTCTGCCTCACTGCGGCGGCCGCTGGCGCCTGCCCTCGCCGCCCGGACTGCCGGGCGCACGCGGGCCGCGCGGACCGGACGCGCCCGGCCGCGGCGCCGTCGCCGGCTTGTCGCCCTGCAGCGCCACGCGGGCGCCGTCCTTCAGGCGGTCGCCGCCTTCGGTGACGACATCCTCGCCGGCCGTCAGCCCGTCGAGGATCGCCACCACGTCGACCGTGGCGTCGCCGCGCTTGACGTTGCGCACCGACACCGTCCGGTCCTCGTTGACCACGTAGACGAAGTTGCCGTTGGGCCCGATGCGCACCGCGGTGACCGGCACCACCAGCGCATCGACGGTGCGCAGCACCATCTGAACGTTGACGAACTGGTTCGGGAACAGCGGCGTGCCGTTGTTGGCGAAGCGCGCCTTGGCCCGCACCGTGCCGGTGCTGGTGTCGACCACGTTGTCGAGGGTCGAGAAGACGCCGGTGTCGAGCACCGCACTGCGCACCCGGTCGAGTGCCTTGACCTGCAGCGCCTCGCCCTTGGCGAGCTGGGCCTGGATGTCGGGCACACGGTCCTGAGGCACCGCGAACTGGACGTCGATCGGATTCATCTGGGTGATCACCGCGATGCCGGTGCTGGCGTTGGCCGCCACGTTGTTGCCCGGATCGACCGTGCGCAACCCGATGCGTCCGGCCACCGGCGCGGTGATCCGGGTGTAGTCGAGGTTGAGCCTGGCGGCCGCCTCGGCGGCGCGGTCGGTGATCACGGCGCCTTCGAGCTGCTTGACCAGCGCCGCCTGGGTGTCGACGTCCTGGCGGGCGATCGAGTCCTGGGTCAGCAGCGTGCGGTAGCGCGACAGCGTCACGCGCGCGGCCTCGAGCTGGGCCTCGTCGCGCACCCGGGTGCCCTGGGCCTGCATCAAGGCCTGCTCGTAGGGACGCGGGTCGATGCGGGCCAGCAGCTGGCCCTTGGCGACCGACTGGCCCTCGGTGTAGAGCACCTCGGTCAGCACGCCGCCGACCTGCGGCTTGAGCGTGATGGTGGCCAGCGGCGTCACGGTGCCGAGGGCGTCGATCACGATCGGCATCTGCATGCGCCTGGCCGCTGCGTGGCCGACCGTGGAACTGGCGCCGCCGAAGTTCGGCCGGCCGCCGGCCGGCTCGCCGGAGCGCTTGATCAGGTACCAGCCGCCCACGGCCAGGCCCAGCACCACGGCCAGCGCCACCAGGCTGCCGAGCCAGCGCCGCCGTCGTGAAGGAACAGGGCGGATCGCGGGGAGGTGGTCGGTGGCGGGCTCGGGAAGGGGGGACGACATCGGTGAGTGGGCGTGGATTCGGCAGCCCGTAGTGGATCGCCGAATCGTAGCGCCCAGCCCTTACGAACCGTAAAGCCTCGGTAAAGCCGGCGTTGACCGCGTGCGTCCGGCGATCACCGAATGCAACTGGCGCCGCCCGGCTGCAGTTCGTCGCATGCCCATGGCGGGCACCCGGAAGCCTCGGCACAGTCCGCCCATCGTCTTCAGGAGCCCGCCATGCAGATGTCCCCCGTGATCGCCGTCCACCTCGCCGCCGCCGCCTCCGCCCTGGCTCTCGGGCCGCTGGTGCTCTGGGCCCGCCAGAGCCGGACCCAGCGGCCGCGCCTGCACCGCGCACTGGGCTACGCCTGGGTCACGCTGATCGTCATGGCCGCGCTGTCGGCGCTCTTCATCCGCGATTTCAGGCTGCCCAACATCGGCGGCTACACGCTGGTGCACCTGCTGGTGCCGGCCACCTTCTTCGGCCTGTCGCGCGCCTTCTGGAAACTCGCCAAGGGCGACATCCGCGGCCACCGCATCGCCATGCAGGCGACCTACATCAGCGCCTGCATCGTCGCCGGCGCCTTCACCTTGCTGCCAAGCCGCTATCTGGGCCAGATCCTCTGGAGCCAATGGCTCGGCGTGGCCTGAACCCGCACCTTCCTTCCTCAACCTCTCACGGAGAATCGCCATGCTGACCCAGATCTTCCTGCACACGCCCAAGTGGGTGTTCGTCCTGTTCGCGGCCCTGGTGTGGCTCGGCGCCAAGCAGCTGTTCGCGAACAGCGTCGGACTGGGCCGCGTGACGGTCATGCCGATCGTGATGACCGGCCTGTCGATCTTCGGCGTGACCTCGGCTTTCGGCGATTCGCCGACCGCCCTGCTGGCCTGGGCCGCCACCGCCCTGGTGGCCCTGACGCTGGTGCTCCAGCGCGGGCTGCCGGCCAGCACGCGCTATGCACCGGCGTCACGCACCTTCCACCTGGCCGGCAGCGCGGTGCCGCTGGCGCTGATGATGGGCATCTTCTTCACCAAGTACGCTGTGGGGGCGACGCTCGCGATGCATCCTGAAATCCGCCACGACGCCACCTTCGCGCTCGCGGTGCCCCTGATGTACGGTTTCTTCAGCGGCGTCTTCGCCGGCCGCGCGCTCCGGCTCTGGAAGCTGGCGCTGCGCGAGGATCGCGCGTTGTACAACGTCGGTGGCGCCTGAATCCATTCGACCCGGGAGTCCCTCATGTCCATCGATCAAGCACGCATCGAAAAGCTCGCCCTGCGGCGGGCCAAGGCCAAGCTGGGCTGGTTCGCCCATGCCGCGGTCTACGCCCTCGTCAACCTCGGGCTGGTCGCCCTGTCGCTGGCCAACGGCCGCAGCTGGGCCATCTACCCGCTGCTCGGCTGGGGCGTCGGCTTGCTGGCCCACGGCCTGTCGGTCTGGATGCTGCCTCCGGGCGGCGCCCTGCTCGGCCGCATGGTCGAGCGCGAGCGCGCCAGGCTGGCCGCCGGCGCCAAGGGGGACCCGTGGTGACGGCGGGCCTGCGGCGCCTGCTGGCGCTGGCGTTGCTCGGCGCCCTCGGCCACGCGGCGTCTGCCGCCACCGGTGTCGCCGTGCTGCCGGCACCGCCGGACACCGGTCCGGTCACTGTGTTCTTCCCGACCGCCGCGCCGGCCGCCCGCTTCGTCCGCGGCCCGTTCGCGTTCGAGCTGGCGGCCGACGCGGCGCCGCTGCGCGGCAACGGGCACCTGGTCGTCATGTCGCACGGCTCGGGCGGCTCGCCCTGGCCGCAGGCCGACCTGGCGATCGCGCTGGTCGACGCCGGCTTCACGGTGGCGATGCCCGAGCACGCCGGCGACAACTACCGCGACATGCGCGACGTCGGTCCGCCCACCTGGCGCCATCGCCCAAGGGAGGTGTCCCAAGCCATCGATGCGATGGCCGCCGACGCGCGTTTCGCGCCGCTGCTCGACTTCAGCCACGTCGGCGTCTACGGGATGTCCGCCGGCGGCCTGACTGCCTTGACCCTGGCCGGCGCGCGCTGGTCGCCTGCCCTGCTGAACGCGCATTGCCAGGCGCACCTGGCGCAGGACTTCCCGGCCTGCGTGGGCCTTGCGACTTCGCTCACGGGCGGCATGCTGGATGGCTTGCGCCTCGCGGCTTCCCGCCGGGTGATCGATTGGAAGCTGGGCAGCCAGACCACGCTCGAATCCTGGACGGACCCAAGGGTCACTGCGGCGGTGGCGGCGGTGCCCATGGCCGCCACCATCGAGATGAGCTCGCTCGCGAATCCCCGCATTCCCCTCGGACTCGTGCGCGCGGGCCACGACGAGTGGCTCGCCCCGCAATGGCACATCGACGCGGTGCGCGCCGCCTGCGGTGCCCGCTGCACACTGCTCGCCGACATGCCCGCCGCGGGCCACGGCTCGATCCTGTCGCCGCAGGTGCCGGACCTGCCCGACCGGGCGGCCCGGCTGCTGGACGACCCGCCGGGCTTCGACCGGGCGAGCCTCGCCGGCGTCTACGCCGCCATCGCCCGCTTCTTCGTCCAGAATCTGGCGCCATGAAGATCCATTGGTCCAGCGCGGGCCGGCATTACCTGCAAGTCATCGCGTTCTGCTGCGTGGTGGCCGTGCTGACCACCGCCATCTGGCCGAACAAGACCTACCTGGTGCAGGTCGGCTATGCGCTGTCGGTCGGGACCATCACCTGGAGCGTCATCGAGTTCGGCCGCTACCTGGTCGACGAGCGCCACTGCGAGGGCGGCGGCCCCGGCCGCGGCCATGGCTGGCCGCAAGGCTGGCGCGGCCTGCTGCTGACGGCCATCGGCATCGCCTGCGGCTTCCTGGCGGGCGACCGGGTGGGCGACTTCCTCTTCAACTACCGCAACGTCTCGTCCTCGCGCGACAACACCATCAGCCTGGTCATCACGGTGGTCGCCGGTGCCGCCGCGAGCTTCTATTTCCACGCCCGCGGCAAGGCGGCTGCCCTCATCGCCAAGATCGCCACCGCCGAGCGCGATGCGGGCGAGGCCCGGCTCAAGCTGCTCGAAACCCAGCTCGAGCCGCACATGCTGTTCAACACGCTGGCCAACCTGCGGGCGCTGATCACGGTCGATCCGCCGCGGGCGGTCGAGATGCTCGACCACCTCAACAACTACCTGCGCGTCACGCTCGCCGCCTCGCGCGCCACGGCGCATCCGCTGGCCCGCGAATTCGAACGCCTGCGCGACTACCTCGAACTGATGTCGGTGCGCATGGGTCCGCGCCTGCGCTTCGCGCTCGACCTGCCGGACGCCCTGCGCGAGCTGCCCGTGCCGCCGCTGCTGCTGCAGCCCCTGGTGGAGAACAGCATCCGCCACGGGCTCGAGCCGAAGGTCGAGGGCGGCGAGATCCGCATTCGGGCGCTGCGCGAGAACCGAGCCGCCGACGGCCTGCCGCAGATCCGCATCGAGATCCTCGACACCGGTGTCGGGCTCGGCACCGGGCCGCCGTCCGAGGGCGGCGGTTTCGGCGTCACGCAGGTGCGCGAGCGCCTCGCCACGGTCTACGGCGCCCGCGGCAGCCTGACCCTCGAGGCCACGGCCGCGGGCGGAACCCTCGCAACTGTCGTCTTTCCCACCTGATCGCATGAAAGCCACCGCCCTCATCGCCGAAGACGAACCGCTGCTCGCGCAGGCCCTGCGCGCAGAACTGGCTGCCGCCTGGCCCGACCTGGAGATCATCGCCAGCGTCGGCGACGGTGCCAGCGCCGTGCGGGAGGCCTTGCAGCGGCTGCCGCAGGTGCTGTTCCTCGACATCCGGATGCCGGGCCAGGACGGCCTGGGCGCTGCCGCCGAACTGGCCGACACCTGGCCGGCCGACGAGGCACCGATGCCGCAGCTGGTGTTCGTCACCGCCTACGACGAATACGCGGCGCGTGCCTTCGAGACCCAGGCGATCGACTACGTCCTCAAGCCGGTCCAGCCCGAACGGCTGCGCAAGACCGTCGCGCGCCTCCAGCAGGCGCTGGCGGCCCAGGCGCCCGCGGCGGCCGCCGAGCCCGCCGCCCTGGAGCGGACGCTGGCCCAGTGGCGCCAGTTGCTGGCCGGTGCCGCGGCGGCACCGGCCCCCAACGGCGGGCCGCTCAGGTTCATCGCCGCCAGCGAGGCCGGCGGCGCCACGGTGCGCATGGTCCCGGTCGACGAGGTGCTGTATTTCGAGGCGGCCGACAAGTACGTCCGCGTCCTGACCGCCGGCCACGAATACCTGATCCGCACGCCGCTGAAGCAGCTGCTGCCGCAGCTGGACCCCGACATCTTCTGGCAGGTGCATCGCGCGGTGGTCGTGCGCAGCAGCGCGATCGAGGCGGTGCACCGCGACGAGACCGGCCGCCAGCACCTCAGCCTGCGGGGCCGGGACGACCGGATACCGGTCAGCCGGCTCTACGCGCACCTGTTCCGTGCCATGTGAACCGACATGAAAAAACCGGCCCGTTCGACGGGGCCGGTTTTTCATGGTGACAGCAAAACAAAGAGGCTATCGGCCGCTCAGCGGTAGTACCCGTGTCCGTGATGGCGGTAGTAGCCCGGGCCCGGACGGTAGTAGCCGGGAGCCGGCCGGTAGTAGGCGGCAGGCGGCGCGTAGTACACCGGTGCCGGGCGGTAGTAGACCGGCGGCGGCGGGTAATAGACCGGCGCCGGCGCAACGTACACCGGGGCGGGTGCGTAGTAGGGCTGCGGAGTGGCGACACCGATCGCCACGCCGGGCACGTTGACGCCCACCGACCAGCCGACGGCCGCGCTGGCCGATGCCGTGGCGAACAAGGCTCCGGCGGCAACGACGCCGGCGGCAGCCCATTTGAAAAAGGTGGTGCGGGTAAGGCTCATCGTGAAACTCCTGTGAAGGCGGATATTGGCCGCCCATGTCATGTATTGAACGCGCGAGGTGTGAACCTGGTGCACGGCCTTGCGTGAAGATCGTTGCCAAAGGTAACGCGCCTGAGGGGCCACCTAGAATGGATGGATGACTTCCCCTGCAGACAACGACAGCACCAAGCCGAGCAATTTCCTGCGCCACGTGATCGAAAGCGACCTCGAACAGGGCAATTATTCCACCCGCAAATGGGGCGGATCCCCGGGCGACGCGGCCCATCACGCCGGGGGCATGCAGGATCCGGCCAAGGTTCGCATGCGCTTTCCGCCGGAGCCCAACGGCTACCTGCACATCGGCCACGCCAAGAGCATCTGGCTCAACTTCGAGCTGGCGAAGGAATACGGCGGCGTCTGCCATTTGCGCTTCGACGACACCAATCCCGAAAAGGAAGAGCAGGAATACGTCGACGCCATCCGCGACGCCGTGCAATGGCTGGGTTACGACACCCATCTGGCCGACAACCCTGCCAAGCCGGGCGAGGCCAACGACCATGTGTACTTCGCGAGTAACTACTTCGATTTCATGTACCAGGCCGCGGAATACCTGATCGGCGCCGGCTTGGCCTATGTCGACGAGCAAAGCGCCGAGCAGATCCGCGCCAACCGAGGCGACTTCAACACGCCCGGCACCGACAGCCCGTTCCGCGGCCGCACGCCCGAGGAAAACTTGGCGCGCTTCCGCGCCATGCGCGACGGCCAGCTGGAAGATGGCGCCGCCGTGCTGCGGGCCCGCATCGACATGGCGAGCCCCAACATCAACATGCGCGACCCGGCGCTGTACCGGATCCGCCGCGCCACCCACCACAACACCGGCGACAAGTGGTGCATCTATCCGATGTACACCTTCGCGCATCCGATCGAGGACGCGCTGGAGCAGATCACCCACAGCTTCTGCACGCTCGAGTTCGAAGACCAGCGGCCCTTCTACGACTGGCTGCTCGACCGGCTGGCCGAAGGCGGCCTGGTCGCGTCGCCGCATCCGCGCCAGTACGAGTTCGCGCGGCTCAACGTGACCCACGTCATCACCAGCAAGCGCCGCCTGCGCCAGCTGGTCGAGGAGAACCACGTCGACGGCTGGGACGATCCGCGCATGCCGACCCTGGCCGGCCTGCGGCGCCGCGGCTACACGCCCGAGGCGCTGAAGCTGTTCTGCGAGCGCTCGGGCGTCACCAAGTCCGGCGGCTGGATCGACTACGCGAGCCTCGAGGCCGCGCTGCGCGACACACTCGACCCGATCGCGCCGCGCGCGATGGCAGTGCTCGACCCGGTCAAGCTGGTCATCACCAACTGGGACGAGTTGATGGGCGCCGGCTTCCTCGACGACTGCACGGCGCCGGTGCACCCGCACCACCCCGAGCGCGGCCAGCGCAGCTTCAAGATCGGCCGCGAGGTCTGGATCGAGCGCACCGACTACGAGGACGTGCAGCCCAAGGGCTTCTTCCGCCTGTTCCCGGGCAACAAGGTGCGGCTGAAGTACGGCCACACGATCGTCTGCACGGGCGGCACCCGCGACGCCTCGGGCAAGCTGCAGGAAGTGCAGGCCACGCTGGTGCCCGACACCAAGAGCGGCACGCCGGGTGCGGACGCGATCAAGGTCAAGGGCAACATCACCTGGGTGGCGGCGGCCGATGCGCTGCAGGCCGAGGTGCGCCTGTACGAACGCCTGTTCGCGGCGGCCCAGCCGGGCAGCGGCGAATTGCTGGAAGAACTGAATCGCGACAGCCTGGTCACCTGCCAGGCCTTCGTCGAGCCCTCGCTCGCCGGCGCCGCCGAGGGCGGAGCCGGATTCCAGTTCGAACGCCACGGCTACTTCGTGGTCGATGCCAAGGCGGCGGCCGCCGGCCAGCGCGTGTTCAACCGCGCAGCGGGCATGCGCGACAGCTGGGGCAAGTGAGGCACGCCATGCAGCGCCGCTCGCTCCTGCTTGCATCGATGGGCCTGTTGTCGCTGCCGGCCGCGCAGGCCGCTGCAACGCCCTCGCCGGCCACGCCCGCCCCTGCGCTCTGGCCGCATGGCGCCCAGGTCCCGGGCGGCGTGGCGCGCCTGTCGCTCGGTCCTGCCGCGGCGCGGCCGGAGGCGCGCACCGAGGGCGGCATCCCGCTGCTGGTGCTGGGTGACCCGATCGAATGGACCGCGCTGGTCGGTATTCCCCTCGCGACAGCCCCGGGCAAGGCCCGCATCATGGTGCGCACGGGGGATGGCGCCGAGCGTCCGATCGCCTACACGATCGCGCCCAAGCAATACAGCGAACAGCGCCTGAAGGTGGCACCGGGCACGGTCGACCTGTCGGCTGCCGACCAGGCCCGCTACGAGCGCGAGCGCGATCATCAGGCGACGGTGATGGCCACCTTCAGCGAACCCGCGCCGCACGCGCTGCAGATGCGAGTGCCGGTGCCGGGCCGACGCTCGAGCTCCTTCGGCCTGCGCCGCGTCTTCAACGGCCAGTCGCGCAATCCGCACAGCGGCATGGACATCGCAGCCGCCACCGGCACGCCGGTGCTGGCGCCGCTGCCGGGCCGGGTGATCGACACCGGCGACTACTTCTTCAACGGCGGCACCGTCTGGCTCGACCACGGCTGTGGCCTGCTCACGATGTACTGCCACCTGAGCCGGATCGACGTCAAGACCGGCGACGTGCTGCAGAGCGGCGAGCGGCTGGCCGCCGTGGGCGCCACCGGCCGCGTGACCGGGCCGCACCTGCACTGGGGGGTGATGCTGAACCGGACGATGGTGGATCCGGCGCTGTTCATTGCGGCTTGAGGCGGCCTACAGCGGCTTCGTCAGATACACCGCCTCGCGCCCGACGATCACCCGCTGCGCCGGCATGAACACCGTGCAGTCGTCGCAGGGCGCGCGGATCTCGTCAGTCCCCTGCGTGGCGATCAGCTCGCCCTCGGCAAAGGTCTCGAAGCCGATCAGCGGCCGCACGAAGCGGAAATCCTCCGACTTGATCAGGTGCGTCTGCAGCAGCTCGAAGCGGCGCTGCGCTTCGGCCTCGGGCGTCGCCCCTGCCCGGTCGATCAAGCCGAAGTGCGCCAGGAAGCGCAGCGTCACCTCGGTCGCCAGATCGGCCGCGCTCTGCTTGAAGTGCTGGCCGCACTCGACCACCATCGCGGCGCCCGGCGCATCGGCGCCGGCATGCAGGCCGTGCTGGATCAACGGCGTGCCCGAGCCCAGGCCGCTCGGCATCACCAGGTGCACCGGCGGCAGGCCGATGGCGGTCGCCACCCGCGCATTGCGCTCGAAGTCCGGGTAGACCCAGAACGGCACCACGTCCTGGCTGGTCGAATGGATGTCGAGGATGTGGTCGGCGGCAGCCACCACCGGCCGCAGTTCGCGGGCGCGCCGCAGCTCGGGGCTGTCCTCGGGGCCGTCGAGCCATTCGTCGGACCAGACGCGGTTGAGGTTGTGGACGATCTGCCGGTTGTCGAAAGGCTTGGCCGGATCGAAGGCGTTGTAGGCCTCGACATGGGCGAAGCTGACAGTCAGCGTGCCGAGCTTGGGCCGCACGCCGCTGTCCAGCAGATGGGTCGCGGCCACCATGCCGCAGATCTCGTTGCCGTGGGTCAGCGCATTGATCAGCACGTGCGGACCGGGCTTGCCGGATTCGAATCGGTGCACGTAGTCGATGCCCGTGTTGCCCTCGCGGTAGGCGGAAATGTCGCGTGGCAGGACTTCAAGGGCGGGTTGGGGGTCGGTCATGGGGGGGGTCGTTAGGAGACGGAATTGCAGCAGTTTGCTACAAGTGCGCCGATCCGGCACGGCGGGCGAGCGTCAGTCGGCCTTCTTCGCCGCCGCCACCAGCGCCCGGATCGCCCAGCGCCGGACCTTCGACGCCTGCGCGTCGTCGAGTTGCAGCACGTCCTTGCAGACCACCATCGATTCGGTGCCGATCACCAGCGCCAGCGCCTGCTCGAGCGTCTTCACCGCTGTTGGCCTGAACTGGCTGCGGGCCGGCGCCAGCGCGGCCTCGATCAGCGGGCTGCGCCGGTTCTGGCGCGCCGGCACTTCGGCGTCGTGCCCGCCCCGCACCACGCGCTCCATCGACTGCGCCAGCATCATGCGCAGCGACGCCTCGTTGGCGGCGATCATGCCGCTCAGCGCCGCATCGACGCGTTCCAGCCGCTGCACCGGGTCCTGCGAGCGGGTGTCGCCGAGCACTGCGGCGGCTTCGGGCACCGCGATGTCGAGCGAGGCCTCGCGGTGGAGCGCCTCGATGCTCGGAAAGTAGCGGTAGGCGGTGGCCCGCGACACGGCCGCCGCCTCGGCGATCTCCTCGAGGCTGGGCTGGCGACCCGCCTGCATAAGCCGTGCGGCGGCCTGCAGCAGGTCCTTGCGCGTGCGCCGGCGCTGGTTGGGACGGCCGGCCTTCTCGCTTGGCGGGCCGCTCATGAATCCTGTGGCAGCTGCTGCATGATGGCCGCGAGATCGAGCCATACGTTCTCACGCCGGATGTCCCCGGCGTCAGTGAACTCGACCACATGGAGCAGCCTGAATTCGAGCGGCCGGCCGCGGCCCTCGAGGCCGAAGGGCCGCCCGGGCGCCTTGCCGCGCCAGATCGATTCGTCAACCAGGAAATCGGCCCCGTAAAGCCGCCGCAGGCATTCGACGCGACTGTCGGACAGGTCGCTGAACAGCGCCTCGTAGAAAGGCCGCGCGCCGTCGCGCCCCCGCGTCGGCCCCGACGGCGCGCCGACGATGTCGTGCTCGACGTCGGGCGACAGTGTCGCCAGGACGCCTTCGACATCGTCCGCGGCCTCGAAGCGGAAATGCTGATCGATCCTGCGGTCCATCTCGGTTCGGGTGAGCGCCATGTCCGGGTCCTCCAGGGGATGGGGTTCCCGTCAACTCTAATGAGACAATAATCTCATTACAAGAAATTAGTCTCAAATGAGCCAGCCCCGTTCATTGACGGAATCTATGGCCGCAAACCTAGTGTCCGCTGCCCAGGTACGCCGCCTTCACCCCCGGATCGTTGCGCAGTTTCTCGGCCGGCCCGTGCAACGAGATCCGGCCGTTCTCGAGCACGTAGCCGTAGTCGGCCACGCCGAGCGCGGCGGCCGCGAACTGCTCGACCAGCAGCATGGTCACGCCTTCCTGCTTGAGCCGCTCGATGATGCGGAACACCTCGGCCACCAGGATCGGCGCCAGGCCCATCGAGGGCTCGTCGAGCAGCACCACCTCGGGATTCAGCATGACCGCGCGGGCCATCGCGAGCATCTGCTGCTCGCCCCCCGACAAGGTGCCGGCCAGCTGGGTGCGCCGCTCCTTGAGCCGCGGGAACAGGTCGAGCGCGCGCTCGAGGTCGCCCGCGACATCGCCGCGCGGCCGACTGCCCGTGAGCCGGGGGAAGGCACCCAGCGTGAGGTTGTCGGTCACGGTCATGGTGGCGAACACGCGCCGGCCTTCGGGCGAATGCGCGAGCCCGAGCTTGGCGATGTGGTAGGACTCGAGGCCGTCGATGCGCTTGCCGTTGAGCGTGATCTCGCCGGCTGTCGGCTGGATCATTCCGGAGACGGCGCGCATGGTCGTGGTCTTGCCGGCGCCGTTGGAGCCGATCAGGGTCACGACCTTGCCCTTGGGCACCTCGATCGAGACGCCGTGCAGCACCTGCACCTTGCCGTAGCCGGCCGATAGATTCTGGATGGTGAGCATTGGGTCCCGTTTCCTTACGCAGGCTGCGGCTCGGCTTCCTGGCCGCCCAGATAGGCTTCGATCACCTTGGCGTCGGCCTGCACTGCGGCCGGCTCCCCTTCGGCGATCTTCTGTCCGAAGTCGAGCACCGAGACCGTGTCGCACATGCTCATCACGACGTCCATGTGGTGCTCGATCAGGATCACGGTCACGCCGTGCTCGCGGATCTTGCGGATGATGGCGATCAGCTCCTTGATGTCCGGCGCCGTCAGGCCGGCGGCCGGTTCGTCGAGCAGCAGCAGCTGCGGGTCGAGCGCCAGCGCGCGGGCGATCTCGAGCAGCCGCTGCTTGCCGTACGGCAGGTTGCGCGCCTCCTCGGCGGCGAAGGCCTCGAGGCCGACGAACTTGAGCAGGCCCAGCGCCCGGTTGGCCGCCGCCGCACTCTCGCGCTTGTAGCGCGGCGTGTGGACCGCGACGTCGAACAGGTTGCTGCGGAAGGTGTGATGCAGCCCGACCTGCACGTTCTGCTGCGCCGTCATCTCGCCGAACAGCTGCACGTTCTGGAAGGTGCGCGCGATGCCCGACAGCGCGATGTCGGACGATGTGCGACCGACCAGCGAACGCCCGCCGAAGCTGATCGCGCCGGCGGTCGGCACGTAGATGCCGGTCAGCACGTTCATCATCGTGCTCTTGCCTGAGCCGTTGGGCCCGATCAGGCCGTGGATGGTGCCGCGCCTGACAGTCAGGTCGACATTGTTGAGCGCCTTCAGGCCGCCGAACTGCATCAGCACGCCCGACGCCTGCAGGACCTCGGGCTGGCCGCCGGCCATGGCGGCGGTCGCCACGGCATCGGCCGGCGCGATGCCGGCGCCCTCGACCTCGAGCCGGGCCTTGGGCCGGCGCAGGTTCAGCGCGTTGCGCACGAAGCCCACGATGCCGTCCTGCAGGTAGTAGACGACGAACAGCATGATCACGCCGAAGATCGAGAGCCGCCAGTCGGTCATGGTCTGGAGCCAGAACGACAGGCCCGCGAGCGCGATGCTGCCGACCACCGGAATGGCCATCTGCTTGGGCGTGACGCGCTTCATCTGCACGCCCACTACCGCCACCACCATGACCAGCACCGCCAGCGCCACCGACACGTAGCGGAACAACTCCACGTCGTCGAGCAGCTTGGGCAGCAGCACGATGATGGTCGCGCCCAGCATGGCGCCGATGCGGCTCTTGCGCCCGCCCATGATCACGGCCAGCAGGAACAGCACGGTGAGCTCGAAGTTGTAGGTGTTCGGCGAGATGTACTGCTCCGAATACGCATACAGGCTGCCGGCCAGTCCGGCGAAGCCGGCGCTGATCACGAAGGCATAGACCTTGTAGCGGTACACCGACACGCCCATGCAGTCCGACGCCACCGGGCTGCCGCGCAGCGCCTCGAAGGCGCGCCCGAGATGCGAGCGCAGGATGCGATGCACCACGACCAGCGACAGCACCAGCATCACGACCACCAGCCAGTAGAACTCGCGCTCGTCGAGCTTGTGGCCGAACAGCGGCGGCTTGGTGAGCTTGATGCCCATCGGCCCTTCGGTGATGAAGCTCATCTCGTTGATGAGGATCTGGATGATGGTGCCAAAGGCCAGCGTGACCATTGCCAGGTACGGCCCCGTGACACGCAGGGCCGGCAATGCCAGCAGCGCACCGAACAGCGCCGTGACGCCGATCGAGGCGATCAGCGCCACCATCAGCGGTGCGCCGAGCTTGTAGACCAGCACGCCCGCCGTGTAGGCGCCGAGCCCGAACAGGCCCGCATGGCCCAGCGAGACCTGGCCGGTGTAGCCGACCACGATGTCCAGCCCGAACAGCAGGATCGCGTAGATCATGATGGTCTCGAGCAGGTGGATGTAGTACGGGTTGTCGACGCCGATCGGGAACAGCAGCAGCGCCGCGAAGCCGACGAGAGCGAGGAGGAAGCGTCCGATTTTGGTATTCATGTGAGCGTCAGACCTTCTTGATCGCGGTCTTGCCGAACAGGCCGGCCGGGCGCACCGCCAGCACGATCAGCAGCAGCACCAGGCCCGGAACGTCCTTGTAGCCGGTGCTCAGGTAGAAGCCGGTGGTGGTCTCGGCGATGCCCAGGATGATGCCGCCGAGGATGATGCCCATGCCGCTGGTCAGCCCGCCGATGATCGCCACCGCGAAGGCCTTCAGGCCCAGCACCGCGCCCATGGTGGCGCCGGTCAAGGTCAGCGGCGCGATCAGCACGCCCGCGAAGGCCGCGGTCAGCGACGACAGCGCATACGAGAAAGTGATGACCAGGCCGGTGTTGATGCCCATCAGCTTGGCTGCATCGCGGTCGTTGAAGGTCGCGACCACCGCCTTGCCGTAGATCGAGCGGCGGTTGAACAGCTCGACCGCCAGCATCATGAGGATGGCGCCCACCACCACCAGGATCTCCATCGGCAGCACGTTGGCGTTGAGGAACTTGATCGGCGCCTCGGGCAGCGGCGACGGGAACTTGAGGTCGTCGCGGCCCCAGACGTTCTCGGCCACGTTCTTGAAGATGATGCCGAGCGCGATGGTCGACATGATCCAGCCGAATTCCGACTTGATCTTGATCGCCGGCCGCACGCCGATGCGTTCGACCACGGCGCCCTGCACCGCGCCGAACAGGCACACCAGCGGGATCATGAGCCAATAGTTGACGCCCAGGGTGACCAGGGTGAGGCCCACCAGGGCGCCGAGCATCAGCGCGTCGCCCTGGCCGAAGTTGAGGGTGTCCGAGGTGGCGAAGGTGAGCTGGTAGCCGAAGGCGATGACGGCGTAGATCATGCCCAGCGCGATGCCGCTGAAGATGAGTTGGGTCAGGATTTGCATGACGGCTTTCGGGAGGCGTTGGCACAAAAAGGCGCCGCCGCGGGAGCGACCCGGGGCGGCGCCGTCAGGCAGGCGCGGATCAGGGCTTCAGCAGGGCGTCGTTGGCCGCGTTGTTCTTCAGCTGCACCGTGGCCGCCTTCTTCATGTCGTCGGCGTTGGCGTAGTTGACGCGGCCGCCCTTGACCTCGCCGAACACCGGGATGTTGGCGGTGATGGCGTCGTGGTCGCCCTTGGCGAAAGGCTTGGTGTAGGTGGTCACCACGCCCTCGACCGGCGTCTTCAGGTCTTCCAGCGCGGCCAGGATCTTCGGACCCTCGGTGCTGTTGGCCTGCTTGATGGCGGCGGCCAGCAGGTAGATCGAGTCGTAGCCCTGGGCGGCCGAGACCGGCGAATCGATGCGGTTGTTCTTCGGCTTGAAGCTGCCCAGGTAGCTGGCGATGAAGGCCTTGCGCTTGGGCGTGGTCGGTTCCTGGATGAAGGTCTGCGGCATGCGCGCGCCGTCGCCGCCCGGGCCTGCGTTGTCGATGAAGTTGGCCATCGACAGGGTCCAGCTGCCGACCATCGGGACCTTCCAGCCCAGTTTGGTCATGCCGTTCGCGATCTGCGCCAGCTCGGGGCCGATGCCGTAGGTCAGCACCGCCTCGGCGCCGGCTTCCTTGGCCTTCAGCAGCTGGGCCGTCATGTCGACGTCCTTGATGTTGAACTTCTCGACCGCCACCGGCGTGATGCCCTTGGCCTTCAGCGCCTTCTCGAGGTCTTCGCGGCCCAGCTGGCCGTAATTGGTGGAGTCGGCCAGGATCGCGACCTTCTTGAAGCCGCGGCGGGTGACCGCTTCCTCGACGATCATCGGTGCCTGGATGCTGTCGTGCGCCGCATTGCGGAACACGTAGTTCTCGGGCTCCTTGTCGAACTGGTGCGTGATGATCGAGCCGGTCGCGACGTTGTTCAGCACCGGGATCTTGGCTTCCTGGAAGAAGCGCTGCGACGCCAGGGCCACGCCGGTGTTGATGTAGCCGACCACGGCCACGACCTTTTCCTTGTTGATGAACTCCTGAGCGATCTGCACGCCGCGCTCGTTCTTGGCCTCGTCGTCGCGTTCGACCAGCTGGATCTGACGGCCCAGGACGCCGCCGCTCTTGTTGATTTCCTCGGTGGCCAGGCGCACGCCGTCGCGCATGCTGACGCCCATCGAAGACGAACCGCCGGTGAACGGACCGTCGACGCCGATCTTGATCGGGTCGGCCGCGAACGCGCCAGCGCTGAAGGCCACGGCGCCCGCCACGGCAAGAAGCTTGAATCGAAACAGCATCAGGAATGTCTCCAATAGGGGTCGAGAAAAAGTAGTCCTGAGAACATACCGTTACACGCGTCTTTCAGAGAGAGTGACAACCCTAAAAACGCTATAGGAAATATCCATCCCCAGACCTCCCGGACGGCAGCTCAACGCGGCTCGCCGGCCAGTTGCTTGCGGCGGTTCTCGCCCTGCCGCGCGAACATCCAGCCGGGGTATTCGGCCGGCAGCCGGCTGACCTGGTCGAGCTGCGCCAGCTCGGACGCGCTCAGCGCCACCTGGGTCGCCGCCAGGTTGTCGGCCAGCTGTTCGGCACGGCGGGCGCCGACGATCACGCTGGTGACCTGGGGCTGGTGCAGCAGCCAGGCCAGCGCCACCTGTGCCACCGAGACGCCATGCGCCGCGGCGATCGGGCGCATCGCATCGACGCAGTCCCAGGCCCGGTCTTTGTCGACCGGCGGAAAGTCGAAGCTCACGCGCCGGCTGCCCTGCTCGGCCTGCTGCTCGCGCCCGTACTTGCCGCTCAGCAGGCCGCCGGCCAGCGGGCTCCAGACCATCAGTCCGACGCCTTCGCTCTGCAGCATCGGCACCAGTTCGCGCTCGAGGTCGCGGCCGGCCACGGTGTAGTAGGCCTGCAGCGATTCGAAGCGCGCCAGTCCCCAGCGCTCGGCGATGCCGAGCGCCTTGACGATCTGCCAGGCGGCCCAGTTGGAGACGCCCACGTAGCGCACATGGCCCTGTCGCACCAGCTGGTCGAGGGCCCGAACGGTCTCCTCGATCGGCGTGGCGGGGTCGAAACCGTGGATCTGGTAGAGGTCGACGTGGTCGAGCTGAAGCCGCTTCAGGCTGGCCTTGAGGCCATCCATGATGTGGCTGCGCGAGGCGCCTCGGGCGTTCGGCCCGGGGCCGGTCTCGCCGAAGACCTTGGTGGCGACCACGACGCTGTCGCGCGGTACCTGGAGGTTCTTGAGGGCCTGGCCGGTGATCTGCTCGGACAGCCCGCCCGAATAGACGTCGGCGGTGTCGATGAAGTTGATGCCGGCGTCGAGCGCCTGGCCGACCAGGCGCTCGGCGTCGGCCTGCTGGAGGTCGCCGATCTGGCTCCAGATGCCCTCGCTGCCGCCGAAGGTCATGGTGCCGAGGCAGAGTTCGGAGACGAAAAGGCCGGTGCGGCCCAGGGGATGGTTGCGCATCGAAAACACTCCTTGTGTCGAAGCGGCAGAGCATAGGCGGGTCCGGCCGATCGTGCAGGCGGCCGCGCACCGCATCCTTCGGGCCGCCCGAAACGTCTTTGCCTGGTGAACAATGAGACCGGCCTCGCCGGAGAAAGGCTCCATCATGGAACGCATGGTCCGCTACAAGCTCAAGGCCGATCGGGTCGACGAGAACGAGCGCCTGGTCCGGGCGGTGTACCAGGAACTCGCCGAGCGCAGGCCGACCGGCCTGCGCTACGCCACCTTCAAGCTCGAGGACGGCGTGAGCTTCGTCCACATCGCCTCGCACGAGGCGCCGGACGGCAGCAACCTGCTGACCGCCCTGCCCGCCTTCAAGGCCTTCGTGGCGGGCGTGCGCGAGCGCTGCGAAGAGCCGCCCGTCACGGTCGGGATCAGCGAAATCGGCGCCTATGGCTTCTTCGGGTCCTGAGGCGCCCGAGGCGCTGATCGCCACCCTCGAAGAGGCGCGGCGCCAGTTCCTCGCGCTGGTCGACGACATCCGGCCCGACCTGCACCGCTACGCCACGCGCATGACCGGATCGGTCGCCGATGGCGAGGACGTGGTGCAGGACACGCTGGCGCGGGCCTGCTTCGAGCTCGCCCAGCACAAGGCGATGCCGCCGCTGCGGCCCTGGCTGTTCCGCATCGCCCACAACCGCGCGATCGACCACTGGCGGCGCGAGGCCCATCGGCGGGCCGAGCCGCTCGAAGCGGCGCTCGAGCTCGCCGACGATGCGGCACTCGAGCCCGACAATGCGCTGGCGCGCGAGCAGGCCGTGCGGGCCGCGCTGCGCAGCTTCCTGCAGCTGGCGCCGGCGCAGCGCGGCTGCGTCATCCTGAAGGACGTGCTCGACCATTCGCTCGAGGAGATCGCCGCCGAACTCGAGCTCAGCGTGCCGGCCGTGAAGGCGGCGCTGCATCGCGGACGCGGCCTGCTGCGGCAGTTGCCGGCCACCACGCCGGACACGGCGCCGGCGCGCGCCCCGACCCCCGAGCTGCTGCGCTACGCCCGCCTGTTCAACGCCCGCGACTGGGACGGCGTGCGCGCCCTGCTGGCCGACGACGTGCGGCTGGACCTGGTGTCGCGCCGCAAGGCCGCGGGGCGACGCGAGGTCGGCGTGTACTTCTCGAACTACGAGCGCCTCGACGACTGGCGGCTGGTGCCCGCATGGCTGGACGGCCACGCGGTGCTGGCCGTGCTGCCGGGGCGCGGCGACGGTCCGCCCGGCTACTTCATCGAGCTGCAGTGGCACGACGGGCGGCTGCGCCTGATCCGCGACTTCCGCCACGTGCCCTATATCGCCCGCGACGCCGATCTCGTGCTCGCGCCCTGAGCAGAACGGTGCTCAGGCCGGATCGTCCGCCGGATCCGGCTGCGCGTCTTCGCGCCGGCCAGAACCCTTCTTGCGTCCCCGGGCCGCCTTCTTCGCGGCGCGCTCGGCATCGAGCAGCTGTCCGGCCGCCAGCCACTCGGCGAACTCCCCGGGCGTCTCCAGCGTGATGCGGCCGATGTTGCCGCTGCGGAATTCGTTCATCACGATCTCGGCCGCCTTCTGCAGGTTGACCCGGCCCTTGCCGAGCAGCGCGCCGCGCTTGCGGCCGATCGCCTCGAGCACCTCTTCGTCGCTCAGCGCGCCGATCGGATCGATCTTGAAACGGGCCTCGACCAAGCCCGCGTAGTGGCCCTTGAGATAGTCGAGCAGTTCGAGCGCCACCTCTTCCTCGTCGAAGGCGTTGCGCCCGATGGCGCCGCTGGCCGCCAGGTTGTAGCCGCTCTTGGCGACGATGATTCGCGGCCACAGCATGCCCGGCGTATCCCACAGGTAGAAGTCGTCGGCCAGCGTGATGCGCTGCTCCAGCTTGGTGATGCCGGCCTCGTCGCCGGTCTTGGCCTTGCGGCTGCCGGTCAAAGTGTTGATCAGTGTCGACTTGCCGACATTGGGAATGCCGCAGATCAGCACCCGCATCGGCTTGGCCATGCCGCCGCGGGCCGGCGAGAGCGCATGGCAGGCATCGATCAGCTGGCGCGCCGGCGTGGTCTGGCTGGCGTCGAGGCCGATCGCGCGGGTCTCGGGCAGCGCGTTGTAGTGGGCCAGCCAGAGCGCGGTGCAGGCCGGGTCGGCCAGGTCCTGCTTGTTGAGCACCTTGAGTCCCGGCTTGTGGCCGGTGAGCTCGGCCAGCATCGGGTTGGCGCTCGATCCGGGCAGGCGGGCGTCGAGCAGCTCGATGACGACGTCGATGTCCTTGATCCGTTCGGCAATGGCCTTCTGGGTCAGGTGCATGTGACCGGGGAACCACTGGATGGCCATCGGGGAAATTCTTTCTCAGTCTGCGGGATGCGGGCCCGCCATTGTCGCCGCGCCGCGCAGGTGGTCGTTCCGACCTCGACCACGTTGCCGAAATGCTTACGTCTTGCACGCGCCGATCAGGGCACAGTAGGGTTTTGCGAGGAAAGGACCGCTCACCATGCAGATCCAGATCAACACCGGCAACGGCATCGAGAACAAGGAAGCCCTGGAGCGCTGGGCCGACACCGAGATGCGCCAGACCCTGGCCCGCTTCGCGGCCGAGGTCACGCGCGTCGAGATCCACCTGAGCGACGAGAACCACACCGCCAGCGGCGGTGCGGACAAGCGCTGCACGATGGAGGCCCGCATCGCGGGCCATCAGCCGCTCGCCGTGAGCCACCACGCGGCCGGCCTCGACGAGGCCTTCCGCGGCGCCGCCGAAAAGCTCAAGCGCGCCCTCGACAGCACCCTGGGCCGGCTCTATGGCCGCCGCGACCGCGACTCGATCCGCAAGGACGGCGACGCGGTGGTCGAATAAGGAGGGCCCGCGCGTGCCCGGGCCGCATCATCCATCAGTGCCGGCCGGCGTTCGCCATCGCCTTGCCGACCTCGTTGCTGCCCTGCGCGGCGCCGCTCTGCGGGACGATCTCGCCGCTGCGGTCGGTCACTTCGGCCAGCCGGTCGGCGAGCCGCTCCGGTGCATCGCCGCCGAGGCCGATCCAGGCGCCGTTCGTCAAGGTGATGTGGGCCGCCTCGAAACTGCCCGCGCCGGCGCACAGGATGGTGCGGTTCGGCGCCTCCTGGCCGGCCAGCACCAGCATCGCCGGCACCACGGCCTCGGGCTTCAAGGCCTCGAGCACGGCTTCGGGCATCAGGTCTTCGGTCATCCGGGTGGCGGCGGTCGGCGCCAGGCAGTTGACGCGGATGTCGTTCTTCGCGCCCTCGATCGACAGGGTCTGCATCAGGCCCACCAGCGCCAGCTTGGCGGCGCCGTAGTTGCTCTGGCCGAAGTTGCCGTACAGGCCCGAGGACGAGGTGGTCATCACGATGCGGCCGTATTTCTGCTCGTTCATGAGCGCCCAGACCGCCTTGGTGCAATGCACGGCGCCCATCAGGTGGACGTCCATCACCAGCCGGAAGTCAGCCAGTTCCATCTTGGCGAAGCTCTTGTCGCGCAGGATGCCTGCATTGTTGACCAGGATGTCGACCCGGCCCCAGGTGGCCACCGCCTGCGCGACCATCGCCTGCACGGCCTCGAAATCGGTCACCGAGGCACCATTGGCGATCGCCTCGCCGCCGGCCGCCCGGATCTCGTCGACCACCGCCTGGGCGGCGCTGACCGAACCGCCGGAGCCGTCGCGGGCACCGCCGAGGTCGTTGACCACCACCTTGGCGCCGCGCGCCGCCAATGCCAGCGCGTGCTGGCGGCCCAGCCCGCCGCCGGCGCCGGTCACGATGGCCACGCGGCCCTTGAAATCGATGCTGCTCATGCTTTCAGTGCTTTCGTAGGAGTCGTTGACGCGACGCGTTTTACCCCAGAAAGCAGGCCGCCCGGCGGGCGCAGCGGGCGGATCAGTCGTTTCGGCGACTCAGGCGCTCGCAGTAGTCGAGCAGCAGGTCGATTTCCCCCGACTTGTCGAAGAAGGCGTCGGCACCGAGCGCCTTGGAGCGGGCGCGGACGTCGGGAGTGGCGTAGTTGCTGACCACCAGCACCTTCTGGTGGGCGGCCCGCTGGCGGCAGGCGTCGACCACGCCGAGCCCGTTGCCCTGGTCGAGGAAGAGATCGACGATGGCCACGTCCCAGCCCTCGCCATGCTGGCGCAGCCAGGCCACGGCCTCGTCTTCGCCGCTGGCGTGCGCGACCACGGTGGCATCGACGATCTCTTCGAGAAAGCCGACCAGGTTCTCGCGGATGACGGGGTTGTCTTCGACCAGGTAGGTCTTGAAAGTCATGGTGGGATGTCAACAGAGTGCGGTTTATGTCTCTGTTGCCATCATCCCCGGCGCCGCGCGCAGGCGGGTGGGTCACGGCGGTCAATGCGGGTAGGCAGCGACCTACCCGCCCGTGCCGCTCACAGCGCGGCGCGCTGGCTCACCGGTTCGGCCGGCGTCTCGGCCCAGTGGTTCTTGAAGCCGAGCCGCGCCGGCGACACGTACTGCTCGCGGTAGATCTCGAACGGCATGCTGTCGCTGGCCTCGATCCGCTTCTGGGCCTCGATCGAGGTCTGGGTCATGCGCTCGAAGAGGGTCCGCTGCGCCTCCGCGAACGGCAGCGCGAGCAGCGCCTCGCGGGTGGCCTCGGAGCGGGCACGCACGAAGCCGACGAAGGAATCGCCGTGGGCCTTCATGGCCTCGAGCACGCGGGCCGAGGGCAGCACGGCCGGGTCGCCGAGCGCCACGCCGGCCGCGCGCACCGCATCGGCATGCTGCGTGCCGCCGTGCGCCGCGTCGAGCGCGGCGGCGATCGGGCCGAACTGCTCCAGCAGCTCGGCGCCCCACTCGGTCAGACCGGCCTCGCGGCCGCCGCGCCGCAGCCGCAGGCCGGGCTCGCGCCCGCGGGCGGCGGTCAGGTGCTGGTTGTGCGCCAGGTCGGCGATCTCCTCGCGCGTGTCCGGCGGACTGTCGGACAGCAGGCAGTGCAGCAGGAAGACATCGAGAAAGCGCATGGTCTGGGCATTGATGCCGACCGGCTCGAAGGGGTCGAGGTCCATCAGGCGGACCTCGACGTACTCGACGCCGCGCTCGCGCAGTGCGTGCAGCGGGCGCTCGCCCGGGTAGATCACGCGCTTCGGGCGGATCGTGCCGTAGAACTCGTTCTCGATCTGCAGCAGGCTGGTGGCGAGCTGGTTGTAGTCGCCGCCCAGGTTGCGGATGCCGATCGCCTCGTAGGCCGGCCAGGGCCGGGTCAGCGCATCTTGCAGCGAGGCGCCGTAGCCGTCGAGGCTGTTGTAGCTCACCGCCAGCGAGGCCTGCGCGTCGCTCTGGTAGCCCAGGCGGCCCATCCGCAGCGAGGTGCCGTGCGGCATGTGCATGCTGCCCTCGCCCAGCGGCTGCAACTCGTGCGGCCGGCCGTCGACGAAGCTCGAACACAGCGCCGGCGAGGCGCCGAACAGATACAGCAGCAGGAAGGCGTGGCGGCGAAAGTTGCGGATCAGCGCGAAGTACTGCTCGCTCGACACGTCCGGCAGCGACCAGTTGTAGTGGATGCCCGAGATGGTCTGCATGCGCCGCCCGTAGCGGTGGCTCAGGCCCATGCGGTAGACGCTCTTGGCGCGGCCCACGTTGGACGATCCGTAGCGCCCGATCGGGATGGTTTCGTCGGTCGGCAGGCCGCAGGGCATGCTCGACACCCACAGGCGCTCGTCGCCGGCCTCATCGAGCACGCGGTAGGTGAACTGGTGCACGCGCACGAGTTCGTCCAATGCCGTGTCGACGTCCGCATGGGCGCCGGTGATCAGCTCCAGCTGGGATTCGCTGAAATCGGTCGTGATGTGGGGGTGCGTGAGCGCCGAGCCCAGCGCCGCGGGATGCGGTGTCAGGGCCAGCTTGCCATCGGGTTGCGCCCGCAGGCTTTCCTTCTCGATCCCGCGCCGCACCCCCCGGAGCCGCGCGGGCGAGAGCGCGTCCAGGCGCTCCTTGAAGTTACTCATTTAGTTATCACCCATCGTTCTTTCGTGGGGACGGAAGGTAGCATGACCGGAAAAGGCGCGCAGGCGGACTGAAAATCCGCCGCCGGCGCCCCCTTTTCAGCCTAGCACCCGGACCAGGAAACGGTTCAGGTCGGCGATTTCCTCCATGCAGACCGAGTGCTCCATGGGGTACTCGTGCCACTCGAGGTCGTAGCCCAGCGCCCTCAGGGTGTCGCGGCCCTGGATCGCCCTGGCAATCACCACCACGCCGTCGCGCTGGCCGTGGGCCTGGAAGATCGGCGTCTGCTGGTTCGCCGGGTCGCGCTCGGCCGCCGTCAGGTCGGCCAGCGGCAGGTAGCCGGACAGGCCGACGATGCCGGCCAGCCGCTCCGGATGGCGCAGGCCGGTCATGAAGGCCATCGCGCAACCCTGGGAGAAACCGGCGATCACGATCCGGGAGGCCGGGATGCCGCGGGCCTTCTCGTTGGCGATCAGCGCCTCGAGGGTCTGCTGCGAGCCGCGCAGGCCGGCCTCGTCCTCGCGCTTGGCGAGGTCGGCGCCCAGGATGTCGTACCAGGCCGGCATGCGATAGCCGCCATTGATGGTGACCGGGATCACCGGCGCGTTCGGGAACACGAAACGCACCGGACCGACCGACGACAGGTCCAGTTCGTTGGCGATCGGCACGAAGTCGTTGCCGTCGGCGCCGAGGCCGTGCATGAGGAGGACGGTGGCCGTGGGGTTCGGGCCGGTTTCGATTTCGATGGGCGGATGTGACATGGCACCGAAGTTACCGCAGAAATCGGCCCGGGTTCGGGCAAGCCGGCAAGAATGGCGGCCGAACCAACCAAGGAGACATCCCATGCTGACACTCATCGGCTTCGCCGCCAGCAACTACTACAACAAGGTCAAGCTGGCGCTGCTCGAGAAGAACGTTCGCTTCGACGAAGAGCTGGCCTGGATCGGCGAAACCGACCTGACGGCCTCGCCGCTCGGCAAGGTGCCTTACCTGCGGACCGACCAGGGCATGCTGTGCGAGTCGGCCGCGATCAACGAGTACATCGAGGCCGCCTACCCCGACATTCCGCTGCTGCCGGCCGACCCCTATGCCGCCGCCAAGGTGCGCGAGTTGAATCTCTACCTCGAACTGCACCTCGAACTGGTGGCCCGCAACCTCTACCCCGAGGCCTTCTTCGGCGGCAAGGTCAGCGACGGCCTCAAGCAGAAGATCGGCCAGCAGCTCGAAAAGAACATCCCGGCCTTCGGCAAGCTGGCGCGCTTCGACACGCCCTTCATCGCCGGTGACCGGTTCACCCTGGCCGACTGCGCCGCGATCACGCACCTGCCGCTGGTCGCCAATGCGACTCGGCTGATCTACGGGCGCGACCTGCTGGCCGAGCTGCTGCCGGCCTCGCGCGACTACCTCAAGCGCATGGGCCAGCGGCCGCACGTGGCCACGGTCAACGCCGACCGCAAGACCAACACCGAGGCCATGCTGGCGCGCTACGCCTGAGAACCTGCTTGCGCCTTCGCAGCCAGCTGCACGCACTCGACGAAGTGCTGGGCGGCCGGGGCACGATGTTTGCCTGCCGGCCTGTTACCTTCTCGCCATGACATTGGTGTCGCTGCTGGGCCTTCTGTGGCTCAAGGACTTCACCGGCAAGGACATCGACGCGGCGGGCGCCCATCAGCCCGCTTGAACCCGAATGACATCCCAAGGACCCACGATGCACACTTCCGCAGCCACCCGCCATTTTTCAGGCACCTACGCCGAGGCCCGGCGCAAGTTCCTCGACGCCGCCGCCGGAAGCGGCGCCACGGTCGAATCCTTCGTGCTCGAGGCCCATCGCGGCGCACTCGGCGAGACGCTGGCCACCGACGTCGCGCTGATCGGCGCGCCCGGCGCCGCCAAGCTGCTGATCGTGAGCTCCGGCACCCATGGCCCCGAGGGGTTCAGCGGCTCCGGCTGCCAGGTGGCGACGCTGCACGATGCCGACCTGCTGGCCCGGCTGGCGCAGGCGGGCGTCGCGCTGTTGCTGGTGCATGCGGTGAACCCGCACGGCTTCTCGCACCTGCATCGGACCAACGAGGACAACATCGACCTCAACCGCAACCACATCTCCTTCGATGCGCCGCCGCCGGTCAACGCGGCCTACGCCGAGGTCGAGCCTTTCGTGCTGCCGGCCAGCTGGCCGCCTGGCGCCGACGACGAGGCCGCGATGGCCGCCTACATCGCGCAGCACGGCCTGCGCGCCTACCGCACCGCGGTGACCGCGGGCCAGTACGCCTCGCCCGACGGCGTGTTCTACGGCGGCACCGGGCCATCGTGGAGCAACCGCACGGTGCGTGCGATCCTGCGCAAGTACGCGGCGAACGCCACCGACATCGCCTGGATCGACATCCACACCGGCCTCGGTCCCTACGGCCACGGCGAGAAGATCTACCCGGGCCGCAACGCGGTGGCCGATCTGGCCCGCGCGCGCGCCTGGTGGGGCGCCGACGTGTTCGCGCCCTTCGAGGGCAATTCGGCCTCGGCCGACGTCTCGGGTCCCGTGGTGTCGACGGTGTACGACGAGTGCCCGCAGGCCCGGGCCTCGCTGATGGGCCTGGAGTTCGGCACCCTGCCCGACCTGGAGGTGCTCAACCGGCTGCGCGCCGACACCTGGCTGCGCCGCCATCCGGAAGCGCCGGCAACCCAGCAACGCGCGATCCGCCAGGACCTGCGCGATGCCTTCTATTGCGACAACGACGAATGGAAGGGCATGGTGCTGGGGCAGACCCGCGTGGTGCTGCTGCAGACGCTGCAAGGTCTGAAGTCGGCCTGAAGACATGGCCCCCACGCTCCCCCACTTCGTGTGGGTCGCTGCCCCCCGAGGGGGCCGCAGGCCGCCTTGGGGCGGCCCGGCGCCGGCCTGAAACGATTCAGCCGAACTTCGGCGCCCGCCGCTCGCGCAGCGAGGCCACGCCTTCGCGCACGTCGGGCCCGGCGAAGCCCATGAACTCGAGCGCCAGCGAGGCGTCGAAAGTCGGCCCGGCCTGGCGCAGCCAGTTGTTGAGCGCGTACTTGGTGAAGCGGATCGCACTCTGGCTGCCGGCCGCCAGCCGGTCGGCCAGTTCGTAGGCGCGCGGCAGCAGCTCGGGCTCGTCGACCGCCAGCGAGACCAGGCCGATGCGTTCGGCCTCCTCCCCGCTCACCGGCTCGCACAGCAGCAAGTGGTACTTGGCCTTGGCCATGCCGCACAGCAGCGGCCAGACGATCGCCGCATGGTCGCCCGCCGCGACGCCCAGGCGGGTGTGGCCGTCGACGATCTTCGCGGTCTTGCTGGCGATCGAGATGTCGGCCAGCAGCCCGGCCACCAGCCCGGCGCCGACCGCCGGCCCATGCATCGCGCTGACGATCGGCTTGTCGCAATTGATCAGGTTGTAGACCAGGTCTCGCGCCTCTTTCCAGACCCGGGTGCGGACCGCGTCGTCGACCGACATCTGCTCGACCATGGCCAGGTCGCCGCCGCCCGAGAAGCCCATGCCTTCGCCGCGCAGCACGGCGCAGCGCACGCTGTCGTCGGCCGCTACGTCGCGCCAGATCTCGGCCAGCTCGCGGTGGCCGTCAGGCCCGGCCGTGGGCAGTTTGCCGTTGGCGGCGCGCATCTGGATGTCGAGCACGGCGCCGGCGTCGCCGCGGCGGGTGATCGACAGGGTGCGGTAGTGGCCGTAGTCCATGGTGCAGTCCCTCGGGTCGTCAGAGCTTGGCCGCGAGCTCGCGGCACTTCTGCAGGTTGCTGTTGAACCTGGCTGCCATGCCGGGCTCGCAGGCCGAATTGGTGGTCATGATGCGGCACATGCCGACCACCAGGAAATCCGACACGGCATCGGTGCACATCGGGAAGCGCGCCAGCGCCGGGTTGTCGCGCGTCTTGAAGCCCCAGCTGTCGGAGAAGTCGAGCATCCGGCCCATCGCGTCCTCGAAATAGTCGCGGTCGCGCGCAGTGATGGCGGCTTCCATGGCCGGCAGCTCGCCGCCCAGGAAGCTCATCGCGGCGGCGGGAAAGCGGTCGGCGTCCTGCTGCGCGGGCGCGCCCGAGGCGGCGAAGGCGAGCAGCAGCGGCGCAACGATGCGCCCGAGGGAAACGGAAAGTCGGGTACGAGAATGGTCCATGGGTTCCGGTCTGGCGATGGCTTCGGATCACCGCCCGGCGGGGGCGGCTGCTGGAAGCGTATTTGAACCCAATCCAGGCCCGCCGCACGCCCGTCTACCAGCGCAGCCGCATGCCGATCGAGCCCTGCAGCGTCGACTGGACCTTGGCGGCGCCGCCGGCGCTGTAGATCTGCCCGACTTCGCCGTAGAGCGTGGTGGCGGAGGTCAGCGCCAGCGTCATGCCGGCGGCCACCTCGGTCGAGGTAGAGCCGACCGGGCTGGCGATCGGGGTGCTCGCCGCCGGACCGATGAAGGTCGCGACGTCGGTCCCCGAGCCGGCGCGGTAGACGTTGAGGCGGCCATAGGGCTGGAGCCGTCCGGCCGCGGTCATGACGTCGCCCTTGACGCGCACGCCCAGACGGCCGATCCAGCCGCCGCCGGCATCCTGCGTCACCAGCGCGCCGCCGATCAGCACGTTGTCGAAGCGCATGCTCTGGTGGATCAGCTGGGCCTGCGGCTCGATCGTCCAGCCCTCGCCCAGGGCGAAGGCCTTGCCGGCCTCGATCGAGGCCGTGAGGCTGCTCGCCTTGCCGTCGATGTTCAGGTTGCCGTAGGGCTGCACGGTGTAGCTGTGGCGCCCGCCCTGCAGCACGGCGTCGGCGTAGAGGCCGTCGCCGTCCATCCAGGTCGCATAGCCGCCGAGAAAGCGCGACTTCAGGTCGTTGCTCCCGACCGAGGCGATCAGCCCGCGCGCATTGCCGACCACGCCGGCATTGCCATCGAGCGTGCCGACGTAGAGGCCGGCACGCCAGGCGCCGCTGGCCAGCAGGTCGGTGCCGGCCTGGATGCCGCTCACGTGGCCCTGGCTCTGGGCCGATGCCGGGCCTTCCTGCCGGATGTCGAGGTCGCTGTAGACCGCGCGCGCCCAGGCCTGGCGGCCGCCGGACGGGTCGCCGGCCGCCGCGCCGGCCGCCGGCGCCAGTTCATCGCCCACGCGCCGATGCAGGTTGCCCAGCATCGCCAGGTCGGACTGGCGCAGCTGGGCCGGCAGCGCGGCGAACAACGGCACTTCGGCGCGGTAGGTCGGCACGACGATGGCCGGCGACTCGGTCTTGCCCGTGTTGGTGTTCTCGAGCACCGGCGGGATCGTCGGCGGCGTCGGCGACACCGTCGTCGTCGAGCGCAAATACCAGTTCTCCCCCGCCCCCGAGGCGTCGGCCGCATAGAGGCGGTATTCGAAGGCACCCGCGTCGACATGGCCATTGGCCAGGGCGAAGGCGTCGCGCGTGGTCTGCGCCGTGGTGGTGGCGCCACCGACGGCGCTCACCACCTCGATGCCGTTGCCGGCGGTCAGGCCGCCGAGGCCGCCGAGGTTGGTGATGCGCACCGTGGTCTTGCCGCTGGCGCTGGCGCCGGCGCCATCGAGCACCAAGCGGTCGCTGAGGCTGCCGCTGCCGCCCAGCACGGTGCCGAGACTCAGCACGCCGCCGCTGCCGATGTAGGCGCCGTTCACCGTCAGGCTGCTGCCCGCGGCGGCGCCGAGCAGGCTGACCGTGCCGGCGTTGCGAAGCGACGCGACGCGCTGGTCGAAGCCGCCGGTGTCGAGCGTCGCGCCCGCCGCCACCGTGTGAGCCGACGCGGCGCTCAAGGCACCGGCCGCACCGGCCTTCAGCGTACCCGCGGCGACCGTGGTCGCGCCGCTGTAGTTGTTGGCGCCCGACAGCACCGAGGTGCCGCCGCCCATCTGCAGCAAGTCGCCGCTGCCGCTGATCGCGCCCGCCAGCTGCAGCGTGTTCGAGCGGTTCAGGACCAGCATCGAGTCGTTCCGGATGTTGCCCGCCACGCTGCCGGTGGTGCCGCCGTCGCCGAGGTGCAGCGCGCCGGCGACGATGGTCGTGCCGCCGGTGTAGCTGTTGTCGGCGGTGAAGGTCGTGCTGCCGGTGCCGAGCTGCGTGACGCGGCCGCTGCCGCTGATCGGGCCGGCCAGGGTCAGGGCATTCGAACGGTTGATGACCAGGGCCGCGTCGTTGACGATCGCGCCGACCACGCCGCCGGTGAAGCCGCCGTTGCCGAGCTGCAGCGTGCCGGCCGCGATGGTGGTGCCGCCCAGGTAGCTGTTGTCGGCCGTGAAGGTGGTGACGCCGCCGCCGAGCTGGGTCACGCTGCCGCTGCCGCTGATCGGCGCGCCGAAGGTGACGGCGTCCGACCGGTGGATCACCAGGGCGCCGTTGTCGACGATCGGCCCGTCGACCTTGCCGCCCGTGACACCCGTGCCCAGCTTCAAGGTGCCGGCGCTGATCGTGGTCGTGCCGGTGATGGCCTGGTCGCGGGTCAGGGTCAGGGTGCCGGCGCCGGTCTTCTCGATGCCGCCCGATCCGCTCAGCAGGCCGGTGTAGCTGGCGTCGGCCGGCTGTGCAAAACGCACCAGGCCGTTGTCGGTGATCGCCAGGGGCGCGAAGGCGGCGGGCGTCTCGAGCGTGCCCGCGGCGTCGACCGTCATGCTGCCGGTATAGGCGCTCGCGTCGGAGCCGAGCACCAGCGTGCCGCCCGCCACCCGGGTGCTCGTGATGCCCGAACCGGGCAGCAGGTTCTTGTAGGTCCAGGTGCCGCTGTCCTCCTTGACCAGGGTCTGGAAGTTGGAGAACGCCTTGTCGAAGGTGCCGACCCCGGTGCCGCCGAGGGCCAGCGTGTTGCTGCCGCCGCCGCCGTCGATGCTGCCGGTGATCTTCGAGCCGTCGTGGATGGTCAGCCGGTCGTCGCCGTCGGCGAAGGTCAGCGAGCCCAGCACCTGGCCCTTGTTGGTGAAATCTATCGCCATCGTGCCGGACACGCCCATGATGTTGTCCGAGCCGCCGGTGAACGCGATGATGCCGGTGGCGCCATTGACGACGGTGTTGTGGCCCGAGTTCGCCTCGAACCAGAAGGCGCCGCCGCCCGCGCTCGAGCGGATCTCGCCGTTGTTGACGATCACGTTGCCGCTGCCGATCGGATTGATCGCCTCGGCCGTGCTCGACGAACCGCTCGACCGCACCTTGGCTCCCTGAGCGATGGTCAGCGTGTTGTTCGAGCCCATCTCTATCGTGTTGGCGCCCGTACCGTAGGGGCCGGTGGAACCGTTCAGCGCCAGGTTCTCGACCGTGGCGTTGTCGTGGATCACGATGCTGGAGTGGTCGCCGATGCTGATCGCGGTGTGGTCGCCGGTGCTCACCTGGGCGTCGGCGTTCACGATCACCGAGATGTTCTGCGGCATGCCGGGCCCCGTGCCCACCGTCGTGCCCTGCGTGCTGCTGGTGTCGCAGGTGATCACGTCGACGCTGGTCGTGCAGGCGGCTGCCGCGGCCCCGCCAAAGCCCAGCAGCGCGGCGGCGATCCCGCCCACCACAACGCTGCGCGTCGTCGTCTTGCCGGCACGCGGCGCCAGTTCGGACGCCACGGCCCAGACCAGAAGGGAGGAATTCCAGACGACACTGAAAACGCGGTTCATGCGGTTGCTCTTCCGAAAACGAGGGGCCCGGAGGCCAAAACTAATACTTACGACTGTAGTAGTTAGGTACTCTTTTTCGTTGGAACAAGTTCACGGATTGCGCACAAATGGTGCACTTTCGATTAACAACGCTATGGTTCAGATAGCAGTGATCCCAGCAGCCACCGTGTCGAACGGCGACCTGGCACTGAATCGGGGCTGCGCCGGCGCTGGACCGATCGCTGTCACACTGCCGTGACAGCCAGCCGGCGCCCTACACTCGCACGATGGCTTCCAGACGACCCTCCCGCAACCCGCGCATGATCGAGCGCGGCGTGCTGTGCATCCTCATCGGCGCCGCGGTGCTGATCGCCCCCAACTTCCTGAGTTCGCCAGGCTGGCGCGAGACGGTCGGCGGGGCCTCCGTGGTGGGATGGTTCGCGCTGGTGCTGGGCGTCGCGCTGGTGGTCGTGGCCCTGGTGCAGCGGGCCGGGGGCCGGGACCGCTGAGCTTCAGTTGGGCTGTCGCACCCGCTTTGCGATGCCGAAACTCGCCAATATGACGCTGTTCCACGACCCCGGCCGCGGGCATTCTCTTTCAGACTGCCTTGAGCATGGACCACCCTTGACGCCCGCCAACGAGCGTCAGATCGTCGCCGAGCACGCCTGAGGTCTTGTTCGTGGCCTGCGCCTCGGTGATCCGGTGCTTTGCCAGATCGAAATTCCGAGCGCGATAGGAGAAGTGGGCAAAATCTTCACCTGCGGTGATTTCCAATCATTCGACCAAGTCCAAATAGCCCTGAGAGCGCATCCACTCGCTGTTGAACATTTTTCCCAGATATCGAGTGCCGTGGTCATGAAAAATGGCGACGACGACGTCGCCCTTCGTCAGCTTGTGCGCGCACTGCAGCAGCCCAGCCATGACAGCACCCGAGGAATTTCCCACAAAAATGCCTTCCTTCAGCGAGATCTCACGCGTCATGAGTGCCGCATCCTTGTCCGTCACCTTCTCGAAGTGGTCGATGATGGAAAAATCTACATTCGCAGGCAGAAAGTCCTCGCCAATGCCTTCGGTCACGTAGGGGTAGATTTCGCTCTGGTCTATAACCCCTGTGTCCTTGTACTTCTTGAGCACAGAACCGTAGGTGTCAATACCCCATACTTTGATGTCAGGATTCTTTTCTTTAAGGAATTTTCCCACTCCGGATATGGTTCCTCCGGTTCCCACGCCCACGACCAAGTGAGTAATTCGTCCGTCAGTCTGCTCCCAGATCTCAGGACCCGTCGTTTCGTAGTGCGCCAGAGTGTTGCTAGGATTGTCGTATTGATTCGGCTTCCACGCGTTGGGAATATCCCGCTCCAACTGAGAGGACACTGAATAGTAAGAACTGGGGTCGTCCGGCGCGACGTCCGTCGGGCATACGATCACTTCCGCGCCCAGCGCCTTCAGGGCATCCACCTTCTCTTTCGACTGCTTGTCAGTGGTGAAAATGCACTTGTAGCCCTTAACTATGGCAGCTATCGCCAATCCCATGCCCGTATTGCCACTTGTGCCTTCGATGATAGTTCCACCCGGCTTCAGGCATCCTGAACGCTCAGCATCTTCGATCATCCTGAGAGCCATCCGGTCTTTGGTGGAGTGCCCAGGGTTAAAGGTTTCTAGCTTTGCCAGCAGTGTAGCCGGGACGTGCGCTGTCAACGTGTTGATCTGCACCATCGGCGTATTTCCGATAGTCTCGAGAATATTCTTCTTCCACATCGCGTTCTCCGTCAAATCAGAAATTCTCAAGCTCGAACATGCCGTCGAGCTCGATAGCCCGGAACGCATCCACGTCATCCAGCACTTGCTGCTTGCGCTCATGAGAGAGCATCAAAATCCCAGGCTGGGTATCGAGGCTTTTGGACACCGGAATCTGCGAACCAATGTCAGGAAGCCCCACCAAGCACTTGAATGACGGAAGCGTCTCAATTTTCTCCATGCTCCGATACCTCTTGAGAATGCCCGAATGCCGGCTGATAAGAGAGACAGAAGCTACATGCTTGGCAAAATCGCGATCGAAGTAGGCTTGCGTCAAACCGCGGCCCAAGTAGCAGTCTATCGAAGCGCTCACGTGTGAATAGCCCTGAGCGTCGTGCATCACTTCATGTTGAATGCCACCGGCCGGCCTCGCGCCCACCTCGATGAGCGTGGGAACGCCATCGTCGACCATGAGTTCCACGTGACAGGGCCCAAAGCGAATGCCCAGTGCGTCCAGCACCGACTTCGTATATTCAATCAACGTCTCTTCCAGCCGCCCTCGCTCCTGCAGCAATCGTTCATAGTTGTAAAGGTAGGTAGAGCCCACGTCTTCCCGGTTGTCTTCCCAGATCTCGGCGATGGCGTGCCGACCTTCGAAGCTGACCGTGTTTACGATGTATTGCTTACCAACCAATAGCTGCTGGGCAATGACCCGTTCATTGACAGAACCGAAAAAATTAATGGCTCGATGGATCTTCTGAAAGGCAGCAAATAATTCAGCCTTCGTCTTGCAGATAAGGACGCCGTCGGATCCAGCACTCTCACACGGCTTTATCACTGCAGGAAGCCCCAACTCTTTACTGATAGCTTCAAGCTCCTCCAAACTCCCCACACAAAACGTTTTCGCTGCTCTGACGTTACTGGCGTACAGCGCCTTGACCATGTCGAACTTGTTTCTGCGTGAAGAGCTTTTGAAACGCCCATTCGTTGGCGCTCCAAGGTCCTCTGACAAGAAGTCGGCCAGCACAACGCCAGTCTCGCAACCTGGCACCAAGAAAACCAGGTCTTCGATCGATCTCAGTTCATTCAAGATTTTTTCGTAGTCACCCGTGTGAATAAAATTCGCCTTGTACTGATGCGGATCGAAGCTTTTTCGCAAATATTCGGCGACGTTCTCCGTGCTTTGTACATGATAGACGTTGTTGCCCTTTTCTTTCAAAAGACGTACGTAGTGCTTACCGCTGCCGAAACCGTCCACGATCACCCATGAACCGGGCTTTTTTTGGAACGTATAGTTCATGCTGCGTTACTCCGAAGGGTTTGGTGTCGATGCTGAACAAAAGTGTGAGATACGGCTATCGCCACGACGGTCATCGACATGAGGACTGTGTCGGTCTGGACTGAGGCTCCGCCAATCAGGAGGAAATAGAGCGCTAGGCTAAAAGCAGGTGAGGTGGCGATGATCACGACGGTCAATACGGGCTCGCAACGTTCGATACCCTTCTGTAACAGCCAGAGAGGCACGATCGTTCCCGCGCTGGTGGCGAGCAGCACCTGATAGTTGCGCCAAGCCACATCCAGCAGCTCCGCAGCGGGAGAAGATGCGGTAAACGCGATAGCGAGCAAGAGGTAGAAGCGATGCGCCATGATCCTGCGTGCAGGCACCTGTGCGTCCGCCAGCCGCTTCGAAACCACGGTTGTGGCGGCAATGGAAAAGGAGCACATGACCACAAGACCAAGGCCCATGGCCGCTTGAGAACCTTCCAGCGCCTGAACGTTGACAAATGCCCAGACCATCGTGCAGGACAGCAGCAAGATGGCGGATGGCCAATCAGCTCTTGAAGTCACACTGGTCGATCGCAGCAACCGATTGACCACCAATGTTGCCATGGGAATGATGCCGGCATACAGTGCAACCACCGTCGGTGCCGTCAAGTATCTCAGGGAGAGGTACCACCCTAGCCAATTGCTCGCGGTCGCCAGATTCAACCATGCGAGGTCTGTCGTGAATTTCGATTTCTCGGCAGATGGAGAAATTAGGGCTTTGACACGGCTGGTGGTGGCATAAAACAGCGCCGTGACGCCGAACACGATGAGCAAGTAGTCAAACGGGTTCTCGACCTTGATGTGCTGCTCAAGATAGATATCTCGTGCATCCGAGAGCACCACAAAACCAAGCACGCTCAGAACCCCGATTAAAAAGCGAGAGCGCGTGCTAACCATAGATGTCCTGCATACTTCCATGGTCAACGGATAAAAATCGTTCCGCCTCGGTCGCGTAGGTGAAGCAGATAATCTTTCGAGTATCGGCTTTCAACATTGGTGAGACACGATGCATAACCCTTTTTCCGAGAAGTACGTACGCTGAGCCTGGTTGAAGATCCAAGGACCGGACCGGCAGCTTACGCAGGTAGTGTTCCACCTGAGCAGCATTCTTGTCCCAGGACGTTCCATCAACACACTCGACCTGAGCCCCATTTTTTCGATGAGGCGCAGCCAGCACCAGCACGACCGAATAGGTGTAGTCGTCCCAATGCCATCCATGGGTGTCACCCCGCTGACTCATCCGATTGACCACGACTTGCTCAGGCTCGTAAGGTGCCACAATAATCTCGCTTCGCATCAATTTTGCGAAGAAGCGAATGAGTCTCGGGTCGAAGTAGAGCCGTTTGATCAGGCTGGAGTGCTCGAACACATCGTTTCGGCCAACACTGAGATATTTCCTCGGTGTATTTCCGGTTGAACGAACCCGTACGTCAATCCGTTTGCCGCAAGCATCCAAAATACCATTTGCTTGCTGACTCAGCTCGCGGAGAAGCGCAGAAGGTAGAAAGTCGTGCAGTTGGACCACGCCGCCTTCGCCCAATGCCTGTGCGAGAGAATCCGTATCGTATTGCCCGAGGTGAGCAGCCATTTCGTCCAAATCGGCAGTTTCGTCAGATATCAGCATACTTTTTTGAAAGGAAAAATTCGAGGGCGAACAGGGCACCAGATCGCAACGGAGAGCATTAACAAGATGCGATGCTTTGGCCGGCCTTTAGTACCGCGCCGCGGGTACCCACCTCTGTGCCGGTATCGCGAATATCGATGGTGAAGTCACGGATTACCCCGGATTGAAAAAGTAGGCAGATGCTGCTTCCGCCGTAGCTGAAATAGCCAATCTCCCCGCCTTTTTCAACCCTGTGGCCTTCAAGGACAGAAATCGAAATCGATGACACTTCCGAGATGCCTACGGCCATGAGACATACCAAGCCGATGGCTGGATCGTCACTCTCAAGAAACACGAGCGCCCGCGTGTTGACGCAACTCATATAGGCTTGCGAGTAGGTGCCTGCGGTCAAATCCGCGCCCGTCGATTCGGCGTTGCTAAACATTAAGCCTTCGATGTGGACGATCCTCTTGACGAACCCACCGATGGGGGACCAGAAGCGGTGATAGTTGCGGCCGTCCAGAAAGCTCTGATAGACGGTCCCGCCGAAGAATCGCTTGAACAGTTGGTCGCCGGCCAGCATGTGTTCGAGGGAGTAGGGTTGGCTCTTGATCCAAAAACGGTCGGTGCGCTTGATTTCGTGCGCCACCTTGTACAAGGTTCCGTCGTTGGGCGACACAATGATCTTAGGATTGAGAGGCTCGGCAACTGGGCGACATTCGCGCCTAATCTGTCGATGAAAAAAGGCATTGAAGGAAGGAAAACCCCAGTGAGGTGTAGTTCTCTCTGGGATCTGATAATCACTGAGGTGGTGGTGCTCCCATGACGCCGCGGATAGCCACCCACCCTCCTCAGCGTGAAGCACGTTTTTCGATTGCGGGGAGTCGAGGTGGAGACACCAGCTTTTGAGAATGGCCCTGAGGCAGTCATTGAACGAATTCATGCGAAACAAAGCCTGCCCGGCAGGCGTCATCATCATGTGCACGAACAGCGTGGAGGCAGGGAAAAAGTTTGCCCGCAGAGGATCTGGGTGGAAGGCCGGGGCACGGGTCGACAGCAGCTGCAGCGCTGCCAGCAGTGCCGGCACGCTTCCCACCACTCGCTGCGGACCCGGCACTTGTTCGAGCATTTCAAGCGCGTACATCGCCATAATCGGATCGCGCTGAAGCAAATCATCCAGTGCCCGCACTGGCGCCGAGTACTTCTCCGGATCGACGCGTCCACGACGCGCCTCTTCACCCACATCTAACAGGAATGCTTCGACTTGGGCTCGCTCGTGCGCTGAGCACCCCGCGAAGATTGAGTTGTTTTCTGCCATGGCTCCCTCTATAAGTTTTTGGATCGCGTCTGGAGACACGCAATTAAAACGGGCAAGTGGTTGGCCGGCAATATGGTTGACGAAGGTTCACCTTGTGTGGCGAGCAAGCACCACGAATGTCAATTTTTCTACACACTTCTTGATGCACGACGGATTTTTAGTCGACTCTGACAATCTCTCGTCTCGCGCACGAACGCTTTGTTCGATTGATATTTCCGACGCCGGTATTTCCCAGGGCTATTGCCTGAGGCATCTATTCCTGGGAGATTTCCCGCACGCCCGAGTCCGCCAACGCCCAGATTTCTTCCGCCCGCGCCTGATCGACCTGCGCCACCCCAAGCGATGCTGGCCGGTCTTCCATGGACACAGATCGAGGCCGACCTCGCACCGTTGTTCGCCCGCAGGTCCTCGAACAGGACGATCTGTTCGGCCCTTGCTGCAAGGCGTGGCTGCAGCAGCGACAGAAGCAGGTGCTCAAACTGGTGTCGGGATCGGGGATATCGCCCGATTCGGCAGTGCGCGTCAGCTCATGGGGTACCTCGGCCTGCTGCCCTCGGAGCACTCCAGCGGCAACAGCGTGCGCCGCGGCTCGATCACCAAGACCGGCAATGCACATGCGCGGCGTCTGCTGACCGAGGCGGCGTGGAACTACCGCTTCCCGGCGCGCATCAGCAACGAACTGCGTGCTCGCAGCAAGGCACTGCCTGCGGGCATCCGTACTCACGCATGGAAGGCGCAGGTGCGCTTGTGTTCTCGGTTCGCGCACCTGTCAGGCCGAGGCGTGCAGGCCAACAAGGTGTGCGTGGCGGTGGCACGGGAGCTGGCGGGATTCGTCTGGGCCATCGCCCAGCAGGCAGCGCCGGCCACTTCGACGCAATAGCTCCAGCATCACCCCAGTGGCTCGAGGCGATGCGGCACGATCACGATGGGAAGAACCCTCGCCGGCCCTATCTCAGAACCCCCCGGGGCAACCTGCGCCACTAGAGCGAGGCAGCTTCCATGACGGATCGATGCACGGTGGTAGCCAACCCACGGATATCAGTCTGATCCATCGTCGCAGCAGCAGACTTGTGCCGTATCACCCCGGGCCACTGGGCGCCAACCTCAGCACTCAGCGCCCCATTGACAGGAGCGACCATATCAGGGCTCAAGGGCTCCGCTGTTCGCGTTGCTCCTCAGCCTGGCAGTGACACTCGCAACGGCTGCGCCTCCCCAACAGGCAGCGGGCAACGCTTGGCTTGGGCAACTGCTGAATTTTGCAGGGCCGACTATCGACTGTCGGCAGATTCACGGATCGCCTAGGCGCCAGCTGGAGAGACACCTATACGACGCTGATCGTGCCGACATCGCCCAAGCGATGCCATGACAGACGACCGCAAGCGCATCGAGCTGCTGGCGCGTAAGCGACTGCGGCGCCCCGCGCCCACCGCCCGGCCAGACAAAGCGACGCTCTAAGGCCCGCTGCCAATTGACGCACCGAGGGTCAGCGCTTGGCGCGAGCCTTCTTTACGCTTTCGACTGCCGCCAGCACGATCGCGCCGGCGACGATCCCGACCGCGGCATTGGCGCCCATCGAGGCCAGGCCGCCCAGCAGGCCGCCGACGTTCGCCGCCCAGGCCGCTACCGCATGGCCCAGCGCCGGCACACCGTGCACCAGGATGCCGCCGCCGACCAGGAACATCGCCGCGGTGCCGGCGATCGAAAGCCCCTTCATGAGCCAGGGGGCCGCGACCAGGATGGCGCGGCCGATGGCGCGCGAGCCCGCGCCCTGGCGCTGGCTCAGGTACAGGCCGGCATCGTCGAGCTTGACGATGCCGGCAACCAGCCCGTAGACCCCGACGGTCATGATCAGCGCGATGCCGACCAGCACCGTGAGCTGGGTCAGGAAGGGCTGGCCCTGCACCGTGCCCAGCGTGATCGCGATGATCTCGGCCGAGAGAATGAAATCGGTGCGCACCGCGCCCTTGACCTTCTGCTTCTCGACCGCGGCGATGTCGACGTGCTCGTCGGCCACGGCGTGCTCGTGCCGGGCCGTGTCCTGCGCGTGCTCTTCCTTGTGCAGGAACTTGTGGGCGAGCTTCTCGCAACCCTCGAAGCACAGGAAGGCGCCGCCGACCATCAGCAGCGGCGTCACCAGCCACGGCAACCAAGTGCCGATGGCCAGCGCCGCCGGCACCAGGATCGCCTTGTTGACGAAGGATCCCTTGCAGACCGCCCAGACCACGGGCAGTTCCCGGTTGGCCTTGACGCCCGACACCTGCTGCGCATTGAGCGCCAGGTCGTCGCCGAGCACGCCGGCCGTCTTCTTGGCCGCGACCTTGGTCAGGACCGAGACATCGTCGAGTACCGTCGCGATGTCGTCGAGCAGCAGCAGCAGGCTGGAGGCCATCGCGTGGTTCGGCTAGACGTTGCGCTTGAGGCGGATCTCCTCGATCTTCACGCTCCCGATGGCCGTGGTCTTGGCGGTCTTCATCTCGCGCTTGAAGCCGGCCAGTTCGTGAAAGCGCATGGCGCGATCGTTGCGCAGCGGCACCCAGACCGTGACCACGGTGCAGCCCTCTTCCTCGAGGCCGTCGCGCGCGGCGTCCCAGAGGGCGACGCCGACACCCTTGTCCCAGTGCTCGGGCAGGACGTAGATGGCCCAGATCTCGCCGGTGGTCGACGGCGTCTTGGCATCGCGCGAGCGGTCGAAGCCGACGAAGCCGACCACTTCGCCGTCGAGCACCGCGACCTGCACCTGCGGCTCGCTGAATTCGATGGCATCGCGCCACTTGGCTTCGCGGGTGGCAGGCGCCAGCGCGCGCAATTCGTCCTCGGGCAGGATGCCTTCATAGGCGGCCCGGGCGGCGGCGGCGTGGACTTCGGCGATGGCTTTGGCATCGCGCAGGGTGGCGGGGCGAACTTCGTAGTCGGACATGAATGAATGCGGGAAACGGAACGGTGAAGCAGCCTATTGTCGCCGCCCCGCTAAACTGACCGACGCAATTCGCATCTATTCCGGAGAGAAAACCATGGCAAAGAGTCAGCAGCGCAGCACCAAGGAAGCCAAGAAACCGAAGAAGGACACTTCGCCGCCGAAGCCGCCGGGCGCCGCCATCGAGCCGGTGCGCACCATCACCACGGCCGTGATTCCGCGCGGCAAGCTCAAGAACAAGTGAGCCAGGCGCCCGCTCCGGGCGCGGCCGCGCCGAAGCAGCCGCGCAATCCCCTGCACGGGCTCACGCTGGAAGCCATCGTGACCGCGCTGGCGGCGCACTACGGCTGGGCCGGCCTGGGCGAGCGCATTCCGCTGCGCTGCTTCACCAGCGACCCGAGCGTGGCCTCGAGCCTGAAGTTCCTGCGCAAGACACCGTGGGCGCGCGAGAAGGTCGAGAGCCTGTACCTCTTCATGCTGCGCGACCAGCGCCGCCAGCAGTCGGCGGCGCAGCGGCCCGAATGAAGGCCGAGATCCAGCCCGGCGGCTTCAGCTTCGACTGCGACGCCGGCCAGACCCTGTTGCAGGCCGCCGATGCCGCCGGCATCGAATTACCGAGTTCGTGCCGCAACGGCACCTGCCGCACCTGCCTGTGCAGGCTCGTGAGCGGCGAGATCCGCTATCGCATCGAGTGGCCCGGCGTCAGCGTCGACGAGAAGGCCGAGGGCTGGATCCTGCCGTGCGTGGCTGAGCCGGTGGGGGATGTCGTGCTCGACGTGCCGTACGCGTTCTCCGTCTTCTAAGCTTCACGCCGCCCCCGACTGACGGACGATCCGGTCGCGCTGCGCCAGCGACGGAAAGAGCCTGAACCAGGCCAGCGCCACCAGCACGGTGCCGACGCCGCCCGCCACCACCGAGCCCACGGGCCCCAGCAAGGCCGCGGTGGCGCCCGATTCGAACTCGCCGAGCTGGTTGCTGGCGCCGATGAAGATCGAGTTGACCGCGCTGACGCGGCCACGCATGGCATCGGGCGTTTCGAGCTGCACCAGGGTCTGCCGGATCACGACATTGACCATGTCGGCGCCGCCGGAAACCGCCAGCGCGACCAGCGACACGGTGAAGCTGCGCGAGAGGCCGAACACCACCATGCAGACGCCGAACAGCCCCACCGCCAGCAGCAGCGTGCGGCCCACGTGCCGCTCGACCGGCCGCCGCGTCAGCAGGATCGACATGGCCAGCGCACCCACCGCCGGCGCACCGCGCAGCAGCCCGAGGCCCCACGGCCCGGTGTGAAGGATGTCCTTGGCATAGATCGGCAGCAGCGCGACCGCGCCGCCGAGCAGCACCGCGAACAGGTCGAGCGAGACCGCGCCCAGCACCGGCTTGCGCTTCCAGATGAAGTCGACGCCGGCCAGCACGGTGCGCAGGGTGACGGGCTCGCGCGCCGGTGGCAGGTGGGCATAGCGCAGCCGCAGCACCAGCGCGGCCGCCACCACGAAGAAGGCCACAGCGACCCCGTAGACAACGCCCATGCCGGCCACGAACAGCAGCCCGCCCAGCGCCGGCCCGCCGATGATGGCGCCCTGCATGCCGGCCGAGCTGAAGGCCATCGCGCGCGGCAGCATCATGGGTGACACCAGCAGCGGCGTCAGCGCCTGCTGCGCCGGCATCTGGAAGGCACGGACGGCGCCGAGCACGAGCGACAGGGTGAGCAGCAGGCCGCGCGTGTCGTGCCGGGCCTGCACGGCGAGCAGCAGCACCAGCGCCACCGCGCCCTGGACCCCGAAGCAGGCGGCCACGATGCGGCCGCGATGGTGCCGGTCGACCACATGGCCGGCGAGCAATGCCAGCAGCAGGGCCGGCACGAACTGGTAGAGACCGACCAACCCCAGATCCCAGGCACTGCCGGTGAGGTCGTACATGTGCCAGCCGATCGCCACCAGCAGCATCTGGCTGGCGGCCGTGCCGAACAGCCGCGCCGACCACAGCCGCATGAAGGGCCGCTCGCTCGTCAGGTCGGAAAAGCTCGGTCGGCGGACGGGTTCGGAGGCGGCGGACATCGGCGTCGAGGATATCCGAGCCTAGGGCCTGTTCGCAGGCCCTAGACTCGGTCTCCCGATGACCGAGCTGCAGCCGATCCACGAAGACCCGCACCTGCTGGTGCTCGACAAGCCCGCCGGACTGCTGTGCGTGCCCGGCCGCGGCGAGGACAAGCAGGACTGCCTCAGTGCCCGGGCCCAGCGCCAATGGCCCGACGCGCGGGTGGTTCACCGGCTCGACATGGCGACCAGCGGCCTGGTGCTGATGGCGCGCAGTGCGCAGATGCAGCGCCTGCTCGGCGATGCGTTCGCGGCCCGGCAGGTGCACAAGGGCTATGAAGCGATCGTCGACGGCCTGCTGCCGGCGGCGGCGGAATGGTCGCTGATCGACGCGCCGCTGGCGGCTGATTGGCCCCGCCGGCCGCTGCAGAAGATCGATCCGTCGGGCAAGCCGAGCCAGACGCGCTGGCGCGTGAAGCGGCTGCTTCCCGAACGCCGGGCCAGCCACCTGTGGCTGGAGCCCCTGACCGGGCGCAGCCACCAGTTGCGTGTGCATCTGCTGTCGATCGGGCACCCGATCCTGGGCGACGCGCTCTACGGCAGCGAGGAGATCCGGCAGCGCGCGCCCCGCCTGCTGCTGCACGCGGCCACGCTCGCGCTGCACCACCCGGCCGACGGCCGGGCGCTCCGATTCGAAAGTCCGTTGCCGTTCGCCTGAGGGCCTTCAGTGGAGGTCGCCGCGGACCACCAGCACGGGGCACTTGGCGTCTTGCAGCACGCGCTGCGTGACGCTGCCCAGCAGGAGCTTCTCGATGCCCGTGCGCCCATGCGAACCCATGACGATCAGGTCGGCACCGATCGCGATCGCGGTGTCGACGATGCCTTCGTGCACCACATGGCCGTCGATCACGCGCTGGTCGCTGTGCAGGCCTTCGGCGGCCAGCGCCGCGACGCCGCGTGCCAGCGCCGCGTTGGCGCTGCTGGTGGCGGCCGCGAGATATTCGTTCTGGCCCAGCGCATAGTCCGCGCCGACGCCGATGAAAGGGTAGTTGTCCACCACATGGATGAGCGTGATGCGACTGCCGAACGCCAGCGCCAGCCCGCTGGCCTTGCTGACCGCGAGCATGGAGGTGTCGGACCCGTCGATCGGGACCAGGATGTGATTGAACATGGCGGACCTCTTTGGTTCTCTACAGGGCTCGTTCGCGCGAACCGGGCCTCGAATTTACATCCAAGGCACGGCCATCGGTTGTAGGACGACTGCGGAGCGGGAACGCTGGCGTCAATCGCCCTGGAAACCGCCGCTGCGACAGGTGACGACCAGCGTGTCGCGCCAGCCGGCCTCGCCCTCGATCAAGGGCTGGATCGGCGTCGACTCGTGGATCACCCGGGCATCGTCGAGCAGCAGCAGCGTCCACGGCTCGGTCAGCGTGAAGCGTTCGCCGCGCCGCCCGCTGGCCTCGAACACGCGGGTCTCGCCGCCCTTGATGTTGTGGCGCCCGACCAGCGCCACCGCCACCAGGTCGACGCCGTCGCGGTGGGCGCCCTCGGGCGTCGGGCGGCCGATGCCGTCGGCGGTATCGATGCGAAACTGGTGCGCCTCGACATACCAGCGCTGCGTGCCGCGCACGCCGCTGGCCACCTCGCCGAGGCTGCGCATCAGCTGCTGCCAGGCCGGCTGCGCCACGGTCGCGGCCTCCATCGGCGCGAACCAGCGCTGCATGCCGCCGTGCAAGGCGTTGTATTCGACTGGTTGCCAGTGGGCGCGGTGGGGCGCCTGCTCGAGCGTCGCGCCGTCGACCGTGAAACAGGCGTGGCGCCGCGTGCGATAGCGGCCGCCGTCCTTCAGGTAGTCGTCAGGCGGCAGATGGGACCAGTCGTCGTGCAGGGCTTCGAGCTGTGCCAGCGGCGTGCCCAGCCAGTCGGCTACACCCTGCGGGCTCAGCACCGCATAGCCGTCCTGGCGCAGGGTGGGAACGAGTCGGTCGGGCGGTGTGAAGGGGGGACTGAACGCAAGGCTCACTCCGTCACCTTCACGTCCTTCCAGAAGGCGACGCGGTTCTTGACCATTTCGGCCTCGGGCTTGGGATCTGCGTAGTACCAGGCCGCATCGGCATGCAGCTCGCCGTTGACCAGCAGCGAGAAATAGCTCGCCGTGCCCTTCCAGGCGCAGGTGGTCTTGTGATTGCTGAAGGTCACATGGTCGCGGTTGAGCGAATCCATGGGGAAGTAGTGATTGCCTTCGACCAGCACCGTGTCGTCGCTCTGCGCCACGGTGACGCCGTTCCAAACTGCTTTCATCAAGTTTCTCCGGTGCCCGCCACAACGGGGGCAGCGCCCTATTGTGCCGCGGGCGCCTGCAACCAGTGGACGCTGAACAGCCGCTCGGGATCGGTCCACACCGCCGCCGGCCGGAAGCCCGCCTTGACGGCCAGCGCGCGCAGGCCCTCGACGGTGAACTTGTGCGAGTTCTCGGTGTGCAGCGTCTGGCCCTCGTCGAACTGGAATCGCTGGCCGTCGAGCATCACCGCCTGCGCCCGGCGGCTCACCAGGTGCATCTCGACGCGCCGCAGCGGCGAGTTGTAGAAGGCCGCATGCGTGAAGCCGTCGAGATCGAAGTCGCAGCCGAGCTCGGTGTTGGCGCGCCGCAGCAGGTTGAGGTTGAAGGCCGCCGTGACGCCCTGGGCGTCGTTGTAGGCGGCGTGCAGCAGCGCCGGATCCTTGACCAGGTCGACCCCCAGCAGCAGTCCGCCGCCGCGCAGCAGCCGGTGCGCGAGCTGCAGGAAGGCCAGCGCCTCGTCGGGCGAGAAATTGCCCAGCGTCGAGCCGGGGAAGAAACCGACGCGCTGGCCGGCGCCATTGCCGCGCCCCGGCGGCAGCACCAGCGGCATGGTGTAGTCGGCCACCACCGGCTGCACCGCCAGCCGCGGATAGTCGGTTCGCAGCCGCTCGGCCGCGGCCTCGAGATGGGCACCTGAGATGTCGATCGGCACATAGCGCCGCGGCGACTCGAGCGCGTCGAGCAGCAGCCGCACCTTGGTCAGCGACCCGGCGCCGAACTCGATGATCTCGGCATCGGGACCGATCTGGGCGGCGATCTCCGAGGCGCATTCGGTGAGGATGCGCAGCTCGGTGCGCGTCGGGTAGTACTCGGGCAGTTCGCAGATGCGATCGAACAGGGCCGAGCCCGCGACGTCGTAGAAGAACTTCGGCGAGATGCTGCGAGCGTCGAGGCTCAGGCCGGCGAACAGCTCGCGCGCGAAGTCGGACAGGGGCGCTGCGCGTTGCGCGGCGCGGAACGCATGGAGGTTGAATGCCGGATTGCCCATCAGAGGTCTTTCGCGAGCCGCAGCCCTGAGAACTGCCAGCGTGCGGCCGGCGGGAAGAAGTTGCGGTAGCTGGGCCGCGTGTGCCCCGGGGGTGTCGCGACGCTGCCGCCGCGAAGCACCAGCTGGCCGACCATGAACTTGCCGTTGTATTCGGCCGCGACGCCTGCCAGCGGCCGGAAGCCCGGGTAGGGATCGTACGAAGACCGGGTCCACTGCCAGACCTGCCCGCTCATCTGCGTGATGCCGGGCGCGTCATGCGCGGCCTCCCATTCGAATTCGGTCGGCAGCCGCGCACCGGCCCATTCGGCGTAGGCCGCGGCCTCGAAGAAGCTCAGTTGCGCCACCGGCGCCTCGGGTTCCAGCGGCCGCACCCCGTGCAGGCCGAACACCTGCCAGCCGCCCGGCACACCTTCGTGCGCCAGCCGCGGGTCGTCGGCCGCCAGCCAGTAGGCCGGTGCGCGCCAGCCTTGTGCCTGCACCGCGGCCCAGCCGTCGGACAGCCAGAGCTCGGGCCGCTGGTAGCCGCCGTCGGCGACGAACTGGGCGAACTCGCCGCAGTTCACCAGCCGGTCGGCGATCGCATGGGGGCGCAGCAGGACCTGGTGGCGCGGCATCTCGTTGTCGAAGGCAAAGCCGCCCTGGACGTGGCCGACCTCGGCGACGCCGCCGGGGCGCGCCAGCCAGTTCAGCGGCGGCGGCGACGATGCGAGGCGCAGCCCCGGTCCGCCCGGCGCGCGGTAGGCCGGCAGCAGCGGGTTGCACCACAGCGCATGCAGGATGTCGGTGAGGATCAGTTCCTGGTGCTGCTGCTCGTGGTGCAGGCCGAGCGTGAGGATCGGCTCGATGGTCGCCCAGTCGGCTTCCCCGGCGTGCGCGATCAGGTCCAGCACCGCGCGGTCGACGTGGCGCCGGTACGCGTGCACCTCGTCGAGCGAGGGCCGCGTCAGGAGGCCGCGCTGGGGCCGGGGGTGGCGCGGTCCCAGCGCCTCGTAGTAGGAATTGAACAGATAGTGGAAACGCGGGTCGAACGCCTGGTAGCCGCTCGCGTGCGGCTGCAGCAGCACGGTCTCGAAGAACCAGGTGGTGTGTGCCAGGTGCCACTTGGTCGGGCTGGCGTCGGGCATCGACTGGATGCACTGGTCCTCGGCCGACAGGGGGGCGGCCAGTTCGAGGCTGTGCGCGCGCACGGCCTCGAAAAGTTCGCGCAACGCCTCTGCCGCCGGCAGCTTGGGCCGGATCAGGTTCATGGGGTCTCCAGTTTGACTTGGGTGTTTCTAGCCGATGCAGGCGGGGAGACGCCGTAGGACGAGGTCGCGCCTGCGCGCTGACCGGAACGCGCCACTTTGGCACAACTCGCTTCCGCCTGCCAGCCCGGCGCCGACCCGGTCCCTGCGTATCATCCGGCGGATGAGCATCCCCCCGCCGACGGCCCCGGCTTCCGGCCGCCCCCATGTCCTCATCGTCGGTTGCGGCTTCGGCGGCCTGGAGGCGGCGCGCAAGCTGCAGAAAGCCGACGTCGACATCACGATCGTCGACAAGACCAACCACCATCTGTTCCAGCCGCTGCTCTACCAGGTGGCCACCGCGGGCCTGGCCGCGCCGTCCATCGCGGCGCCGATCCGGGTGCTGTTCCGCGGCCATTCCAACGTGACGACGCTGCTCGGCGAGGTGACGCAGATCGATCCCGCGGCCCGCACGGTGCAACTGGCCGACGGCAGCCAGCTGGGCTGGGACCACCTGATCGTCGCCGCCGGCTCCACCCACAGCTACTTCGGCAACGACGCCTGGGAACCGATGGCACCGGGCCTCAAGACCCTGGCCGACGCCTTCGAGATCCGCCGCCGCGTGCTGGTGAGCTTCGAGGCGGCCGAGGTCGAGACCGATCCGGTGCGGCGGCGCGCGCTGCTGACCTTCGCGGTCATCGGCGCCGGCCCGACCGGCGTCGAGATGGCCGGCACGCTGGCCGAGATCGCCCGGCATACCCTCGAAGGCGAGTTCCGCCACATCGACCCGAGCAGCGCCGAGGTGCTGCTGATCGAGGGTGGTCCCCGCGTGCTTCAGGCGATGCCCGAGTCGCTCAGCCAGCGGGCGCTGGAACAGTTGCAGAAGCTCGGCGTCCAGGTCCGGCTCAACGCCCGCGTCACCGCGATCGACGCAACCGGGCTGCAGATCGCCTCCCCGTTCAGCGATGGCGGCGCCGGCCTCGGCAGCCACCGCATCGACTGCGGCTGCGTGATCTGGGCCGCCGGCGTCGCCGCCTCACCGCTCGGCCGGATGCTGGCCGCGGCCACCGGCGCCGAGACCGACCGCGCCGGCCGGGTCAAGGTCCTGCCCGACCTGAGCCTGCCGGGCCGGCCCGACATCAGCGTGGTCGGCGACCTGGCGGCCGCGATGAGCCACCAGCCCGGCAAAGAGCCGACGCCGGTGCCCGGCGTCTCGCCCGGTGCCAAGCAGATGGGACGCGCCGCGGCCTCGAACATCCTGCGCCGGATCGCGGGCCAGCCGACCGAGCCCTTCCGCTACAGCGACTACGGCAACCTCGCCACCATCGGCCGCAACTCGGCCGTGGTCGACCTCGGCAGCCCGTTCGGGCCGCTGCGCTTTTCGGGCAAGCTGGCGTGGCTGTTCTGGCTGTTCGCGCACATCTACTTCCTGATCGGTTTCCGCAACCGCTTCGTGGTGCTGATGGACTGGGCCAGCGCCTACTGGAGCTTCCAGCGCTATGCGCGGGTCGTGGCGGACGTCCGCGCCAAGGGGAAAGACTGATGGCACGCATCGAGCAGAAACTGCAGAACCTCGGCCTGTCGCTGCCGCCGCCCGCCAAGCTGCCGCCCGGTGTGGTGCTGCCCTTTCCGTGGGTCCGGCTGGTCGGCCGGCGGGCGTTCATATCGGGCCACGGCCCGACCGCCAGCGACGGCGGACTCGCCCTGCCGCTGGGCAAGGTCGGGCGCGAACTCAGCGTCGAGCAGGGCTATGAAGCGGCACGCCTGACAGCGCTCGGCATCCTCGGCAGCCTGCAGCGCGCCCTCGGCGACCTCGACCGCGTCAGCGCCTGGGTGCGGGTGTTCGGCATGGTCAACGCCGCGGCCGGCTTCAACCGCATGCCGGCCGTGATCAACGGCTTCTCGGACCTGATCCTCGAACTCTACGGCCCCGAGGTCGGGGCCCACGCGCGCAGCGCGGTCGGCCTGGCCGAACTGCCCTTCGACATCCCGGTCGAGATCGAGGCCGAGGTCGAGTTCGACGGCGGCAGCTGATCGGCGTCGGTCAGCGTCTTCAGGAACGCGACCACGTCGCGGATCTCCGCTTCGCTCAAGGCCGGCCGGTCGCCGCGATGCTGGCCGAAGGGCGGCTCGGTGTTGACGTTCCCGTGGTACTGCGCGGGCAGGTCGTCGAACGGCACCGTCCGGCCCCTGGCGTCGCGCCCGTACCAGCGCCCCGGCGCGCTGTCGCGCTGCGCATAGAAGCGCACGGCCTCCTCCAGCGAATGGAACACGCCGTTGTGGAAGAAGGCCTGGCGCAGCGCGACGTTGCGCAGGCTCGGCGTGCGGAACAGGCCGCAATATTCGGGGTGGTCCCGCAGGTCGGTGCGGATCGGCCCGCACAGGCCGAGGTCGTGGAAGTCCGGATCCGCGTTGGCCGCCAAGCCGCGATGGCGCGGCACGCCGATGGCGATCATGCCGAAGTCGGTGAACAGCGGAAAAGCGCCGTCCGGCGTGCGTTCGCTGATGTGGCAGGCGGCGCAGTTGCCCTTGTCCGGCGCGTTGAAGAGCTTCAGCCCGCGGGCCTCGGCGGCGTCCAGTTTCAGCTGGCCGCGCAGCACGCCGTCGAACTTGCTCGTGAACGGATAGAAGTCGGCGGGCGACTGCTGGAACACCTCCAGCGCCAGACTGGCGGCCCGGAACGCCGCCGCGTCGTCCTGGAACAGGTCGTCGCCGAAGGCCGCCCGCAGCTCGTCCGCATACGCGGCCCGCGCGAGCTTGTGCGCCACCTCTTCGATCGAGGCGTTCGCCATCTCGGCCGCCGACAGCAGGGGCAGCGCGGCCTGCGCGTGGGCAGAATCGGCACGGCCGTCCCACATGTGGCCGCCGGTCGGTCCGGCATCGATGCTGTCATCGCCGTCGTTGTCGTGATGGTGCTCGCTGAAGGCGGCGAGCGTCTGCAGGTAACGCAGCGACGGTGAAGCACGCGGCCCCGGCGTGCGGCCGTCGGCGCCGCCGAGTTGCACCGACAGCGCGTTCGGCGGGCCGTAGGCATGGCGCGGGTCATGGCAGCTGGCGCACGATTGCGTGCCGGATGCCGACAAAGAGGCGTCGAAGAAGATCCGTCGGCCCAGGGCGGTCAATTGCGCGGCACCGGGTTGCGGCCGGCCGGGGACCGGTGCATAGGTCGCTCCCACGTAGGCAGGGACCGGCGCCGTGGCGGGCGTGGCGGCCGCTGCCTGCGGCGCCGGTCGTTCGCAGCCGACCAGCGCCATGGCGAGCAGGACGGTGAGACCGTGCGGGACGAAGCGGGAGAACGACGGAAACAAGAGCGGCATCGAGGGGCGCCGCCTTCAGGGAACGGAGGCGGTGCGGGGAGCCCAGCCTATCCGGGACCCGTGTCAGCACCATGACAGCCGCGCTGAAATCTCCTTGTCACGAAGCCGGCAGAGCATCGCGGACGCTGGCCATTCGGCCAGCTCATCGACATCCAAGAACACCTCACATGATGAACCGCACTTCCAACAGCGAACGCGCTCCCCTGCGCGCCAAGTTCCTGCGCCTCGCGCCCTGGCCCGCCTCGATCATCGCCGTCGCGGTGGTCGCCGCCTGCGGCGGAGGCAGCAGCGGATCGAACTTCGGTTTCCTGCCGACCAGCGCCGCCACGCCGACCACCTCGGGCGTGGTCACCGGCAGCTACTACCGCAATGCCAAGGTCTGCATCGACGCCAACAACAACGGCCGCTGCGACAGCGGCGAGGCCAGCGCCGTCACCGACGCCAACGGCGCGTTCAAGGTCAACGGCCAGGGCGCGCTGGTGGCAGAGATCGGCACCGCGAGCAAGCGCTTCGACCCGGCCACCGGCGTCGAGAGCGCCGTCACCGATGCGCTGGTGTTCCGCGCGCCGGCCGGCGCCAACGGCGTGGTGAGCGCCATCAGCACCGAGCTCGCCGCGCTGATGGATGCCAACGGCGGCGACCTGGCCGCCGCCCGCACCGCGCTGGCCGCGCGCATCGGCGTCAGCGAGGCCCAGCTGCTGGCCGACCACAACAAGATCACCGACGTCGCCGTCCGGACCGCGCTGCAGGTGGAGATCGACCAGTCGATCGAGCGCATCGCCGAGGCCGTGGCCGAGGCCGGCGCGGGCGGCAACATCGCACAGGCGCTGCGCAACCGCTTCGCGCTCGAGCAGATCCAGAACGTGGTCGTCATCTACGCCGAGAACCGCGGCTTCGACAACCTCTACGGGCTCTATCCCGGCGCCAACGGCATCCCGGGCGTCAACCCTTCGTCGACCGGCAGCGTCGAGGCGCAGAAGGACTTCGACGGCTCGGTGCTGCCGGCACTTCCGCCGGTCTGGGGCGGCGTCACCGCCAGCGGGCAGACCACCGTGATCACGCAGGCGCAGACGGTAGGCATGCCCAACAAGATGTTCCGCATCGACGATCCCGCGGGCTTCTTCAACACCGGCACCGCGATCGACGGCACCACCATCACGCGCGACCTGGTCCATCGCTTCTACAACAACCAGATGCAGATCAACGGCGGCAAGAACGACAAGTTCGCAGCCTACTCCGACGCCGGTGCGCTGAGCATGGGCTACTTCGACGGCAGTCAGATGAAGCTGTGGAAGCTGGCGCAGGAGAACACCCTGGCCGACAACTTCTACATGGGCGCCTTCGGCGGCTCGTTCCTCAACCACCAGTACCTGGTGTGCGCCTGCGCGCCGGTCTATCCCAATGCCGACGCCGACAGCTCGCCGGCCAAGGCCTCGATCTCGGCCATCGACGTCGATGCCAGCGGCAACTTCGTCCGCCTCACGCCGGCCGCCACCTCGCCGGCCTCGGTCCTGGCCGGCGCCGCGGTCTACAAGAACGACAGCACGCTGACGCCCAAGGACGCCAGCGGCAATTTCTATGCAGTGAACACGATGCAGCCGCCCTACCAGCCGAGCAGCAATGCGCCGGCGGCCGGCGACAGCACCAAGCTCTATGCCGACCCGACCAAGGCCAACACGCTGCCGCCGCAGACCCAGACCACCATCGGCGACCTGCTCGACAAGAAGGGGCTCAGCTGGGCCTGGTATGGCGGCGCCTGGAACAGCACCACCGCCATCGCCGAGGGCGACCGCAAGTTCCCGGCCGCCGTGCCGCCGGCGGCGCAGTCGCCGAACTTCCAGTTCCACCACCAGCCCTTCAACTACTACGCGAGCTTCGACCCGGTGGCGCACGCCGACGCCCGCGCCGCGCACCTGAAGGATTTCGACAGCGACTTCCTGAAGGACGCCGCCGCCGGCAAGCTGCCCGCCGTGAGCTTCTACAAGCCGCAGGGCAACCTGAACCAGCACAATGGCTACGCCAACATCAAGGATGGCGACGATCACATCGCCGACCTGGTCGCCAAGCTCAAGGCCAGCCCGCAATGGGGCCACATGCTGGTCGTCATCACCTACGACGAGAACGGCGGCTTCTACGACCACGCAGCGGTGCCCAAGGGCGACCGCTGGGGCCCCGGGACGCGCATCCCGGCGCTGATCGTTTCGCCCTTCTCGAAGAAGGGCTACGTCGACAAGACCCCGTACGACACCGCCTCGACCCTGCGCTTCATCACGCACCGCTGGTCGCTGCCGCCGCTGCAGGGCCTGCTCGACCGCGATGCGGCACTGGTGAAGAACGGCGCCCATCCGATGGGCGACCTCACGGCCGCGCTGGACTTCGGCGGCAAGTCCTGATCCGCATGGGGCCGGGGGCGTTGCGCGCCCCGGCCTGCGGCGGCAGGCGGCGACTGGCTCAGGCGCCGCCGCTCTCGGCTTCCTGCAGCAGCCGCCACATCACCTTGCCGCTGCCGCTCTTGGGCAGCGCGTCGACGAACTGCACCGCGCGCGGGATCTTGTAGACCGCCATGTTCTTGCGGCACCAGTCGATGATCTCCTGCTCGGTCGTGTCCTTGTGCGTGGGGCGCAGCACCACCACCGCCTTGACCGACTCGCCGCGGTAGGCGTCCTTGGTGCCGATCACGCAGGCCTCCTGGATCGCGGGATGGCGGAACATCAGCAGCTCGACCTCCGCCGGCCAGACCTTGAAGCCGCTGGCGTTGATCATCCGCTTGAGGCGGTCGGTGATGAAGAAGTAGCCGTCCTCGTCCATGCGCCCCATGTCGCCCGAGCGGAAGAAGCGCTGGCCCTCGAACTCGATGAAGGCCGCGGCCGTGGCGTCGGGCCGCTTCCAGTAGCCCTCGAAAACGCCCGGGCCGCGCATGATGATCTCGCCCGATTCGCCGACCGGCATCTCGACCAGGGTGTCGGGGTCGACCACCCGCGCATCGGTGCTCATGTAGGGGATGCCCAGGCACTGCTGCTTCGGGTTCTCGAACGGGTTGGCGTGCGAGGGCGCGGCGGTCTCGGTGAGGCCGTAGCCTTCCTGGTACTTGAGGCCGAACTGCTCGAACAGGCGCTGGGCCACGGCCTGCGGCATCGCGGCACCGCCGCCGCCGATGTAGCTCAGGCTGCTGAGGTCGTAGCTGGCGAAATTCGGGCTGGCCATCAGGTCGATGACCATGGTCGGGATGTTGGTCCAGCTGGTGACCTTGCGGCGCGAGATCAGGCGCCCGGCGACGTCGCGGTCCCAGCGCGGCATGATGACCAGCGTGCCGCCGATCAGCACCGTCGTGTGCATCATGCTGACCACGCCGGTGATGTGGAACATCGGCACCACGGCCAGCACCACCACCTCGGCCGAGCCCAGGCCCCAGAGCTGGCCGGCGCAGGCGTTGTGCATCAGGCTCGAATGATGGTGGATGCAGCCCTTGGGCAGGCCGGTGGTGCCGCTGGTGTAGGGCAGCAGCGCCATGTCGTCGGCACCCACCACATGCTCGGGCGGCGGATGGCCGGCAGCGAGCGCCTCGGTCCAGCGCATCACGGCGCCGCCCTCCAGGGCCGGCGGCGGATGCTGCGTCAGCAGCCAGTCGCGCCACGCCGGCGCCGGGGCCTCGTCGCCGGTCACTTCGGGGTCGAAGGTGTCGGTGAACTGGGTGACGATCATGTGCGCCAGCCGGTCCTTGGGATCGAGCGCATTGCTGGCCTTGGCCAGTTCGGGTGCCAGGTCGCCGGTGGTGATCGCGAACTTGGCATCCGGGTCGGTGATGTAGTGCTTGAGCTCCTCGGCCCGGTTCATCGGGTTGACCGGCACCACGACCGCATTGGCCCGCAGGATCGCGAAATGCGCGATCACCAGCTGGGGGCAGTTCTGCATGTCCAGAATGACGCGGTCGCCGCGCTGCACGCCCAGCGCGTGCAAGGTGCCGGCCAGCCGCTCGGCCTGGGCCGCGAACTCGGCATAGCTGATCTCGCTGCCGAAGAAGACCAGCGCGGGCTTGCGCGGATAGCGCGCGGCATTGACCGCCAGGTTGTGCCAGAGCGAGGTCGCGGGCACGGTGATCGAATGGGGCAGGCGCTGGGGCCAGAACTTGTAGTGCGGTCGATCCATACAGTCTCCAGAGAGCGTGAGAGCCTACGATGCCCGGCCGCGCCGACGCATCGGGGAAGCCCCGACAGACGTCACCTGGGCGACTCCCTCTTGCCGCCAGGAAAAAGCCGGCTACCGCCATCGACCGACAGACGCGGCGCCCGATCTGCCGTAAAAGAGCAGCCTCTCAACCCATTTCGACGAGGAGCTTCCATGGCTGCAGACAAGCACGCGAGCGTTCACTGGGAAGGCGCCGGCAAGACCGGCAAGGGCCTGATCAGCACCGAGACCGGGGCGATCAAGGACTACCCCTACGGCTTCGCCAGCCGCTTCGAGGACGACAAGCGCGGCACCAACCCCGAAGAGATCCTGGGCGCGGCGCACGCCGGCTGCCTGACGATGGCTTTCGCCTTCGCCCTCGAAGGCGCGGGCCTGACCGCCACCTCGATCGACACCAAAGCCGCCGTGCGGCTGGCCAAGGACGGTCCGGGCTTCAAGATCGATCGCATCCAGCTCGAACTCGAAGCCGTGGTGCCCGGCCTCGACGAGGCGAAATTCCAGGAACTCGCGGCCGGCGCCAAGGCCGGCTGCCCGCTGTCGAAGGCGCTGGCGAGCGTGCCGGAGATCACGCTGAAAGCCACGCTCAAGTCCTGACGCCCGAGGCCGCCGGGCCGCTGTTTATGATCGCCCTCACAACGAGGAGACACGCATGAACATGGCCCGCAAAGGCATCGCCGCACTGCTGTGGCTGGCGGTTTCGACGGCCGCCCTGGCCGCCTTTCCCGACAAGCCGATCAAGATCGTCATCGGCTTCCCGGCCGGCGGCCCGCTCGACCAGCATGCGCGGCTGCTCACCGACCGGCTGCAGGCGGTGCTGGGCCAGCCCCTGATCGTCGACTACAAGCCCGGCGCCGGCGGCTCGGTCGGCGCCGAGGCGGTCGCCAAGAGCGCACCCGACGGCTACACCCTGATGCTGGCGAACACCGGCGTCGCGGTGATCAACGGCGCGCTCTACGCCAAGCTGCCCTACGACACGCTGCGCGACTTCACGCCGATCGCCCGCACCGCGATGCAGCCGCTCGCGCTGCTGGTCACGCCCAAGCTGCCGGTCCAGAACCTGCGGCAGTTCGTCGACTACGCCCGCGCCCGGCCCGGCCAGCTCAACTACGGCTCGGCCGGCAACGGCGGCATCAGCCACCTGGTGCCAGAGATGTTCAAGAGCGCGACCGGCATCTTCATGGTCCATATCCCCTACCGGGGCAGCGCGCCGGCCTTCACCGACCTGATGGGCGGCCAGGTGCAGTTCATGGCCGAGTCGATCCCGCAGGCGGCCAATTACCACAAGCAGAGCAAGGTGCGGGCACTGGCCGTGACCAGCGCCGCCCGCAATCCGGCGCTGCCCGAGGTGCCGACCGTGATCGAGGCCGGCATCAAGGGCTTCGAAGTGGTCGGCTTCTATGGCTTCCTGGCGCCGGCGGGCACGCCCAAGGACGTCGTCGCCAAGCTCAGCGACGCCTTCAGGCAGGTGCTGACCAGCCCCGAGGTGCGCGAGCGCATGGTGAGCCAGGGCGCCGATCCGGCCTTCCTGGGCAGCGAAGACTTCGCGAAGTTCCTGGCCGCCGAAACCCCGCGCTGGGACAAGGCGGTGAAGGCGTCGGGCGCGAAGATGGACTGAGGGCCGGGCAAAGCTCGCCCTACAACTTTCGGACGGCTTCAAACGCGCAATCCGTGTAGTCACAATGTCTTACATGGATCATCTTTATTTTTCTCGCCGCCCCGACCCCGCACCCGACGGCCTGTTCGGCGGCCGGCGGCCCAGGCTGGCGCCGGAGCAATTGGAGCGGCGGCCCGCCCCGGACAGTCCGCCGAAGCCGCTGACCCCCGCCGAACTGGCCCAGGTGGCCCGGGCATGGCGGCGGCGGGCCGATGGTTCGTCGATGCTGGTCGCCGAGGCGCTGGAGACCGTGGCCGCCCGGCGCGCGCCACCGCCCATTGAAACGCTCTTCTCGACGCCGCCGCCGAAATCCGTCGTCCGGAGGATTTCGGAGTTCATGGGCTTGTAAAGCAAATCAGGTAACAGTCCGCGACTGTCGAATTTTTCACACCCAAACGCGCCGGACAGCGCGAAAATCGGGGTGTTAGTCATTGCTGCAAGTGCAATCAAGGTTAGGCCCGCCTCGTGCGGGCCTTTTTTTCGCCCGCACGTACGCGCACGCATGCATGCACCAGCTTCTTGCATACAAGCAGGCATGAAAGCTGCTGATGTGCAGGCATGTCCATCAGCGCTCCCGAAATCAGTGCACGCATCGTCGAAGCGGTGATGGCGCAGAAGCTCGCGCCCGGCGCCCGCCTGGGCGAGCAGCAGCTCGCGATGCTGTTCGACTGCAGCCGCACCATCGTGCGCGAGGCGCTGACACGACTCGCGGCCCGCGGCATCGTCACCGTGAGCGCGCGCCGCGGCTGGTTCGTGATCGAACCCTCGCAGGACGAGGCGCGCGAAGCCTTCGAAGCCCGCCGCGTGATCGAGTCCGGCCTGATCCGCAGCGCCGGCGCCATCGACCGCGACGCGCTGCGAGCCCTCAAGGCACACCTCAAGCGCGAGAAGGCCGCACTGAAGGACAGCGACATCGGCAACCGCAGCTACCTGCTGGGCGACTTCCACGTCTGCCTGGCCGAATGCCTCGGCAACTCGCTGCTGGCCGACACGCTGCGCGACTTCACCGCGCGCACGACGCTGATCGCGATGCTCTACCAGTCTTCGCACGACGCCGCGCAGTCCTGCGAGGACCATGTGCGCATCGTCGCGGCACTCGAGCGCGGCGACACCGCGGCCGCCGAGGCCCTGATGAGCGAACACATCGGCACCGTGCAGTCGGCGCTGCGCGTGCCGTCACCGACCGACCCGCTGGCCCGGCTGCGCGATGCGCTGGCGCCGATGCAGGGCGCGGCCGACCCCACCCGGAGCGAGGCACAGCTCTTGCGTACCACCCCCGCCAGGAGGGGACGCAAGGCGGCCGGACCCGAAGCTTCACCCGACGATTCATCGACCTACCTAGGAGCCCTGTTATGAAGTCATCCAAGCGCAGTTTCGCGCTCGCACTCGCCGCCGTCACGCTGTTCGCCACCGGCTTCGCGCATGCCCAGAGCGCGCTCGACAACGTCATGAAGGCCAAGCTCATCAAGATCGCGGTGCCGACCGACTACCCGCCCTACGGCTCGGTCGACAAGACCATGACGCCGCAGGGCCTGGACGTCGAGATGGCGCAGCTGATCGCGAGCAAGCTGGGCGTCAAGGTCGAGCTGGTGCCGGTGACAAGCGCCAACCGGATCCCCTACCTGCAGACCCGCAAGGCCGACCTGGTGATCTCCACCTTGGGCAAGAATGCCGAGCGCGAAAAGGTGATCGACTTCTCGGCGGCCTATGCGCCCTTCTTCCAGGCGGTCTACGCGGGCAAGAACCTCAACATCAAGAGCTTCGCCGACATGGGCGGCAAGACCGTCGCCGTGACCCGCGGCGCGATGGAAGACCAGGAGCTCGCCAAGGTCGCGCCGGCCAGCCTCGAGTACAAGCGATTCGAGGACAACAACGCCACCATCGCCGCCTTCGTGGCCGGCCAGACCCAGACCCTGGCCACCAGTGCCGCGGTCGCCGGCGACATGATGCAGAAGAACCCGCAGCTCGGCGCCGAGTACAAGCTGCTGCTCAAGGACAGCCCCTGCTTCATCGGCATCGCCAAGGGCGAGGACCCGCTGAAGGCCAAGGTCAACGAGATCATCGCCAACGCCAAGAAGGACGGCACGCTCGACGCGATGGCGAAGAAGTGGCTGGGCCGTCCGGCCGGCGACCTTCCGGTCTGATCGCGACGGCCTGCCATGGGCATCGAATTCGACTTCGGCGCGGTCCTCGGCCAATGGCCCCTGCTGGTGCGGGGCGTGCTCTGGACGCTGGGGCTGACGGCCATCGCGACAGTCATCGGCATGGTGGTGGGCGTCGCCTGCGCCTGGTCGCGCGCCAGCGGCCCGGCCTGGCTGCGCTGGCTGGTGGGCAGCTATGTCGAGCTGATCCGCAACACGCCCTTCATCGTGCAGCTGTTCTTCATCTTCTTCGGCCTGCCCGCGGCCGGCTTCAAGCTGTCGCCCGAAGTGGCGTCGGTGATCGCGATGGTGATGAACCTCGGCGCCTACGCGACGGAGATCATCCGCGCCGGCATCGAGGCCACGCCGCGCGGCCAGATCGAGGCCGCCGTGAGCCTGGCGCTCAACAAGGTGCAGGTGTTCCTGCGCGTGGTGCTGCCGCCGGCGATGAAGAAGGTCTGGCCGGCGATGGTGAGCCAGATCATCATCGTGATGCTGGGTTCGGCGGTCTGCAGCCAGATCTCGACCGAGGAGCTGAGCTACGCGGCCAACCTGATCCAGAGCCGCAACTTCCGCGCCTTCGAGGCCTTCATCATCGCCACCGTGATCTACCTCGCGTTGTCGGTCGGTGCCCGCCGCCTGCTCAACTGGGCCGGCCCCAAGTACTTCTTCGGAAGGTAGCAAGCCCATGACCGATTTCTCGCTGTGGGACATCCTTCGCAACCTGCTGCTGGCGCTGCGCTGGACCGTGGTGCTGTCGTTGATCGCCTTCGTCGGCGGCGGCGTGGTCGGCGGCCTGCTGCTGTTCGCGCGGCTGTCGGGAGGTCCGGTCGCCGACCGGCTCATCGGCCTCTACGTGCAGGTCTTCCAGGGCACGCCGCTGCTGATGCAGCTGTTCCTGGCCTACTTCGGCATCGCCCTGTTCGGCGTCGACGTCTCGGCCTGGACCGCGGCCTCGGTCGCGCTCACGCTCTATACCAGCGCCTTCCTGACCGAGATCTGGCGCGGCTGCGTGGCCTCCATTCCGAAAGGCCAGTGGGAGGCCTCGGGCAGCCTGGCGCTCCGCTTCGGCGAACAGATGCGCCACGTGATCCTGCCGCAGGCCACGCGCATCGCCGTGGCGCCCACGGTCGGCTTCCTGGTGCAGGTGATCAAGGGCACGGCACTGGCCTCGGTGATCGGCTTCATCGAGCTCACCAAGGCCGGCAGCATGATCTCGAACGCCACCTTCAAGCCCTTCGTGGTGTTCAGCTGCGTCGCCCTGCTTTATTTCGTGCTGTGCTTTCCCGTGAGCCTGTACGCCAAGAACCTCGAGAGGAAGATCAATGTCGCTCGTCGCTGAAGCCCCCGCATCCGAAGCCGCTGCCGCCGCCCGGGTCTCCGCCGCGCCGATCGTGCGCATCACGGCGCTGCGCAAGTCCTATGGCAGCAACGAAGTGCTCAAGGGCATCGACCTGGAGGTCAGGCGCGGCGAGGTGATCGCGATCATCGGCAAGAGCGGCTCCGGCAAGAGCACCCTCCTGCGCTGCATCAACGGCCTCGAGGTGTTTCAGGAAGGCTCGCTCACGGTCGACGGCAAGCCGCTGCTGCATGAGAGCGCGATGGCGATGCGCGAGCTGCGCCAGCGCGTCGGCATGATCTTCCAGAGCTTCAACCTGTTCCCGCACCTGACGGTCGGCAGGAACGTGATGCTGGCGCCGACCCTGGTCAAGAAGCGCAGCGCCATCGAGGCGGCTTCGCAGGCCCGCAAGCTGCTCACGCGGGTCGGCCTGGCCGAAAAGTTCGACGCCATGCCCGATCAGCTCTCGGGTGGCCAGCAGCAGCGCGTGGCGATCGCCCGCGCCCTGGCGATGGAGCCGGCGGTGCTGCTTTGCGACGAGATCACCTCGGCGCTCGACCCCGAACTGGTGGGCGAGGTGCTGCGCGTGGTGGAGTCGCTGGCGGTCGAGGGCATGACCCTGCTGATGGTGACGCACGAAATGAGCTTCGCACGCAAAGTCAGCGACCGCGTGATCTTCATGCACCAGGGCCGCGTGCACGAGATGGGGCCGCCGGCGGAGTTGTTCGGCAGCCCGAAGACGCCGGAGCTGCAACAGTTTCTTTCATCGTTGCACGACTGATCGAGGGGCGCGGCCGGGAACCCCCGGCCTGTGGCAAGCTCGGAAGGGTATGCCACACCATTCCCGTCGACAGCTGCTGCGCGCCCTGTGGGGCGCCACCGCCATGGCGCCGCTGGCCGCCCTGGCCGGCTTCAACTTCTTCACCAGCGAATACACCGCCACCCGCGAGGAACTCCAGGCGCAGGTCGCCAAGCGCTTCCCGGTGCAGCAGCGCTACGCCGAGATCTTCACGGTCGGCCTGCGCGATCCCCAGCTCAGTCTCGACGCCCGCAACAACCGGGCGGCGATCACCGCGGTGCTCTCGATCGCCAGCCCGCTGCTGCGGCCCTCGCAAGTCGAAGGCATCGTCACGGTGAGCAGCGCGCTCAAGTACGACGCCGCGGCGCGTGCGGTCCGGCTCGACCGGCCGCAGGCCGACCGGATCGAGCTGCAGGGCCTGGGCGGCCGCGACGCCGAGCGGCTGCAGCAGATCGGCGGCGCGGTCGCGCAGGAACTGCTGCGCGACCAGCCTCTGCGCACCTTCAAGCCGGAAGAACTCACGGTCGGCCGCAAGACCTACGAAATCGGGGACATCACCGTTCAGGACGACGGCATCACCGTCGCGCTGAAATGAGCCGCCCGGCCCTTTGGCTCGCCTCGGCGCTGCTGCTGGCCGGCTGCGCCGCACCGGCGCCGACACTGCAGCGCGCCGTCGACCTGCAAGCCCATCGCGGCGGGCGTGCCCTGGCGCCCGAGAACACGCTCAGCGCCTTCACCCATGCGATCGCCATCGGCGTCACCACGCTCGAACTCGACATCGGCCTGACCGCCGACGACGTGGTCGTGATCTCGCACGACACGGTGCTCAATCCGGACCACACGCGCGACACCCGGGGCAACTTCCTGCCAGCCAAGGGCCCTCCGATCCGCGCGCTGTCGCTGGCGCAATTGCAGACCTACGATGTCGGCCGGATCAATCCCGAGAGCAGCTACGGCAAGCCCTTTCCCAAGCAGTTGTGGCGCGACGGCGAGCGCATTCCGACCCTCGCCGCGCTGTTCGCGCGGGCCAACGAACTCGGCGCGACCGACGTCCGCTTCAACATCGAGACCAAGCTCGACCCCGGGCGGCCGGAAGAAACGGCGTCGCCCGAGCAGATGGTGCGCGCGCTGCTGGCCGAGATCGACAAGGCCGGCATGGCCCCGCGCGTGACGGTGCAGAGCTTCGACTGGCGCACGCTGGCGCTGGTCGGCCAATCGGCGCCGCTGATGCCGCGCGCCTACCTCACGAGCAGCCGGACGCTGCAGGACAGCCGCTGGACCGCGGGCCTGAAGATCGCGGACTTCGGCAGCGCGCCGCGGCTCGTGAAGGCCGCCGCGGGCGACGGCAAAGGGCCGGTGACGTGGTCGCCGGCCTACAACGACCTGAGCCCTGCCCTGGTGCAAGAGGCGCACGCGCTCGGACTGGCCGTGCTGCCCTGGACCGTCAACCAGCGCGCCGACATGGCGCGCCTGCTGGACTGGGGCGTGGACGGCATCATCACGGACGACCCGGCGATCCTGCGCGACCTGCTCGGCGAGCGGGGCGCACCCCTGCCGCCGAAGCGCGGTCGCTGAGGGCGCTCGATGACGCTGACCTGCTACTGCGCGAAGACTTCCTGCAAGGTTGTCAGAACCGATTTCAATCGGCTGCCCGACACGGCGCCGAGCCGGCGGATCAATCTGGCCTTGCCGACGGCGCGAATCTGATCGAGCAAGATCAGGCCCTTGGTTCCGGCGTGCGTCACCGGCACGCGAAATGGGGCCTCGAAGCCCTTGGAAGCCATCGGCGCGATGATGACCGTGCGCAGATGATCATGCAGTTCCGATGGCGACACCACCACGCAGGGACGGCTCTTCTTGATCTCGCTCCCGATCGTCGGGTCAAGGTTGATCAGCCATATCTCGCCGCGCTTCACCATGCCGACTCATCGTCTTCGGCGTTGGGGAAATCGCCGATCGTCAACACGTCCTCACCGCGCTCGGCCACTTGCCGCGCAGCCTCGGCCCAGCCGCTGCGCACTGCCGCGGCCGGCTTGCGCAGGACGATGGCGTCCCGCTCGACGGTGAGATCGACGACAGCTTCCAGGCCGACCTGCGCGAGCAGTGGCTTGGGAATGACGATCCCGCGAGAATTTCCGATCGCCCGGATAGGAACTTGCAGCGCTTTCATGGTGGCAACAATGTTATCACCGGCCGATTCCGTTGAACAGGTCGAACAGCAACCATAATCGCCCGATGTCTGATCAGTCTGCTCCCGATCGCCCCCATGCCGGCGCCATCACCGATGTCGCCGGCATCGAAGTCGGCCACTACAGCGACCCCCGCCGCCCCACCGGCTGCACCGTGATCATCGCGCGCGAAGGCGCCGTGGCCGGCGTCGACGTGCGCGGCGCCGCGCCCGGCACCCGCGAGACCGATCTGCTGGCGCCCGGCAACCTGGTGCAGCAGGTCCACGCCGTGATGCTCGCCGGCGGCAGCGCCTGGGGCCTGGCCGCCGCCGACGGCGCGATGCGCTGGCTCGAGGAGCGCGGCGTGGGCTTCGACGTCCGATTCGGCACCCTGCCGATCATTCCGGCGGCCGTCCTGTTCGACCTGCCGGTCGGCGACGCCCGCATCCGGCCCGATGCCGATGCCGGCTACGCGGCCTGCGCGGCGGCCTCCAGTGCGGCGCCGGCCGAGGGCAACGTGGGTGCCGGCAGCGGCGCGCTGGTGGGCAAGCTGTTCGGCGTCGAACGAGCCATGAAGGGCGGCATCGGCACGGCGTCGATCACGGTCAATGGCGTCACGGTCGGTGCGCTGATCGCCTGCAACGCGCTCGGCGACGTGATCGATCCCGATACGGGTCACGTCGTGGCGGGCGCGCGCACCGAAGACGGCCGCGCCCTGCTCGACACCCGCCGCGCGCTGCTGCGCGGCGAGCTGCCGAAGCCGCTGCTGGCCGGCACCAACACCACGCTGGGCGTGGTCGCCACCGACGCCGTGCTGACCAAGGTGCAGGCCAACCGCCTGGCCAGCGTGGCCCACGACGGACTGGCGCGGGCGATCAACCCGGTGCACACGATGAGCGACGGCGACACCCTCTTCGCGCTCGCCACCGGCCGCGTGCCGCTCGAAGGCGACGCGCCCGGCATGACGGTGCTCGGCACCATGGCCGCCGAGGTCGTGGCGCTGGCGACCGTGCGCGCGGTGCGTGCGGCGCGCTCCGTGCGCATCGGCAGCAGCCACTTCCCGGCCGCCGGCGACCTGGGCTGAGCACCTCGGGCGCGGGCACCCGACATGCGCTTTGTAACCAGCCGGGGGCGGAAAGCACAGAAAATGCCGCTGCCGCGACCGCGGTGTCCCCGAGCCTCGTTCCAACATTCCGCATGCCCCAAGCCATCCGCCTGTTCCTGCTGTCGATCCGCGACCTGATCGCTTCCGCCGGGCCCGTCATCTTCCTCGTCATCGCCCTGCTGGCCGCCGCCTACTGGTGGCTGCAGCCTCAGCCGCCCCGGCGCGTGACCCTGGCCACCGGGCCGGCCGGCAGCGCCTATGCCGAGTTCGGCAAGCGCTACGCCGCGGCTCTCAAGGCCAACGGCATCGAAGTCGAACTCAAGCCCACCGACGGCTCGCTCGACAACCTGCAGCTGCTGCGCAGCGGCGGCGCCGACGTGGCCTTCGTGCGCGGCGGCAGCGCCGATCCGGTCAAGGACGAGGCCGCCGGCCTGACCTCGCTGGGCAGCCTGTTCTTCGAGCCGCTGTGGTTCTTCTACCGGACCGATGCGGCGAAGCGGGTCGACCGCAAGACCGGCACCCTGACCTCGCTGACCCAACTCAAGGACCTGCGCATCAACGTCGACAAGCCGGGCAGCGGCGTGCCCGACATCATGGAGCGGATGTTCCACGCCAACCACATGGACCCGGCCGCGCTGAACCTGTCGAACCTCGAGCAGACGCCCGCGACCGAAGCGCTGCAGGCCGGCCTGCTCGACGTGATCGTGCTGGCCTCGGCACCGCAATCCCCGCTGGTGCAGCGGCTGCTGCGCGCGCCCGACATCCAGTTGATGGACTTCCAGCAGAGCGACGCCTATTCGCGGCGATTCGCCTTCCTGCAGCCGGTGGACCTGCCGCGCGGCGTGGTCGACCTGGCGGCCGACCTGCCATCGCACGACGTGTCGCTGCTGGCCGCCACCACCTCGCTGCTGTCGCGCGAGGAAACCCACCCCGCGCTGCGACAGCTGTTCGCACAGACCGCGCAGAGCCTGCATGGCGGCGCCGGCTGGTTCAACCGCGCGCGCGACTTTCCCAACACCCGGACCAGCGAGCTGCCRGTCAGCCCCGAAGGCGATCGCGCCATCAACGGCACGCCGCCGTTCTGGCAGCGCTACCTGCCGTTCTGGGCCAGCAACCTGGTCGAACGGATGTGGCTGGTGCTGGGCGGCCTGCTGGTGCTGATGCTGCCGCTGAGCCGGATCGTGCCGCCGCTCTACCAGTTCCGGGTCCGCCGCCGCGTGTTCCGCTGGTATGCACGGCTGCGCGAGGTCGAGCACAAGCTGGAGGCGCATACCGGCGACCCCGACGCGCTGCTGAAGGAACTCGGCGAGCTCGACCGCGTGGTCAACAAGGTCGCGGTGCCGCTGTCCTATGCCGACGAGCTCTATGCGCTGCGCAACAACATCGAGGCGGTGCGCAGGCGCGTGCTCGCGGACGCACCGCGTGCGGCGGGCGCCGCGCAAGAACTTTCAACCGGACCCGCTTGACTTGGAGCGCGCTCGAACTTCCAGAATCCCCGACATGGAAACGAGCCCGAGCCCACTGCTGACCATCGCCCAGGTGGCGCGCCGCACCGGCCTCACGGCCCATACGCTGCGCTATTACGAGCGCATCGGCCTGATCGCCGCCGTGCCGCGCGCACCGGGCGGCCAGCGCCGCTATGCGGACAGTGACATGGACTGGCTCGCTTTCCTGCTGCGCCTGCGCACGACCGGCATGTCCATCCAGGGCATGCAGGCCTTTGCCAGGCTTCGAAGTCAGGGGGACGCCAGCGTCGGCGAGCGCCGCGAGATGCTCGAAGCACACCTCGCCGGACTGCGGCTGCAGATGCAGTCGCTCGCGCAATCGGTCGATGCGCTCACGCAGAAGATCGCGCACTACGCCGGCATCGAGCGTTCCCTTTCACAGGGCCCAGGGCCGGAAAAGGAAAACCATGGAAACCACCCGCTACCAGCGCGGACTCGCCAAGCTGCAGGAGATCGACGGTGAAGGCGGCGTGCGCGTCGTCGAGAGCCTCCAGGACATCGCGCCCGACTTCGCCCGGCTGCTGATCGAATTCCCGTTCGGCGACATCTATTCGCGGCCCGGCCTGGACCTGCGGTCGCGCGAGATCGCCGTGGTCGCCGCGCTCACGGCGATGGGCAATGCGGCCCCGCAGCTCAAGGTGCACATCCAGGGCGCGCTGAACGTGGGCGTGAGCCGCACCGAGATCGTCGAGACCATCATGCAGATGGCGGTGTATGCGGGTTTTCCGGCAGCGCTGAACGGGCTCGGGGCGGCCCGCGAAGTGTTCGCCGCCGCGGCCGAGGCTGCGCACTGACGCGACAGCCTCGGCCGGTCGTCGGCCGGCGCCTTTCAGTTCACTGACGCTCCACCCGCAGCAGCTTGCCATTGCTGCTGTCGGTCAACAGGTACAGCCAGCCGTCGGGCCCCTGCCGGACGTCGCGGATGCGTTCACCGCGCTCGGCCAGCAATCGCTCGCGGCCGACCACCGCGTTGCCGTCGAGCCTGAGCCTCCAGAGCGCGGTGCCGGCGAGCGCCCCGACGAAGAGATTGCCCTTCCATTCGGCCAGCGCATCGCCGGTATAGAAAGCCATGCCGCTCGGCGCGATCGACGATTTCTGGGTGCCTGGCGTCCAGGCCGAGCCGTCGATCTTTTCCCAGTAGGTCAGCGGCTGCTCGAGGCCCGGCTTGGCGGTGCCCTCGCCCACCTGCGTGAGCGTGCCGTATTCCTGCCCGTAGCTGATGACGGGCCAGCCGTAGTTGCGCCCCGGCAGGGTCAGGTTGACCTCGTCGCCGCCCTGCGGACCATGCTCGTGGGTCCAGAGATCGCCGGTCGCGGGATGCAGCGCCGCCCCCTGCGGATTGCGGTGGCCGTAGCTCCAGATGTGCGGCTGTGCGCCGGCGGTGGCGGCGAAGGGGTTGCCAGGCGCCGGAGCGCCGTCGGTGGTGATCCGGACCACCTTGCCGTTACCGCGCGACAGGTCTTGCGCGAAGCCCCGCTGGGTGTCGAGCAGGCGCTCGCCCAGGGTCACGAACAGATAGCCGTTGCGGTCGAACACCAGCCGCGAACCGAAGTGCGCCGTGCTGTCGACCTTGGGCGACTGGCGGTAGATCACCGTCAGGTTGCCGAGCGTGCGGTTGGCCGCATCGAGTTCGGCCCGGGCCACCGCCGTGCCGTTGAGGCTCGGATCGGCGCCGTCGCGCTCCGCGAAGCTGAGATAGATGCGTCGATTGCTCGCAAAGGCCGGGTCCACCGCGACGTCGAGCAGCCCGCCCTGACCCACCGCCGCGACCGCGGGCACGCCGGCGACCAGATCGGCACCGCCATTGACGGCCGACCCATCGGCATTGCGCAGCCGCAACTGGCCGCCGCGCTGGGTGATCAGCATGCGGCCGTCGGGCAGGAAGGCCAAAGCCCAGGGGGTGTCGAGGCCGGTCGCCAGTTCGGTGACCTTGAACGACGGCGAGGCCGGCGCGGCGCCAGCAGGTGGTGCGGCGGCGCTGCTGCCGGCCGGGGCCGGCGCGCCCTGCGTCGACATGCCGTTGACGCCGAAGGCGGAGATGGCGACGCTGCTGCCGCCACCGCCACCGCCGCAACCGACCACGGCGGCCAGGGCCGTCGCCAGAAGATACCGAGTCGCTGCTGCCATGGCATGCTCCTTCGGAAGGGGCGCTGCGATGCGCCCGGGTCTATTCGCCCTGCTGTCGTTACTTCAGGGCCTTGAAGCGCATCCGGTGCGGCTTGGCACCTTCTTCGCCCAGGCGCTTCTTCTTGTCGGCTTCGTACTCCTGGTAGTTGCCGTTGAAGAAGGTCCACTGGCTGTCGCCTTCGGCCGCCAGGATGTGGGTCGCGATCCGGTCGAGGAACCAGCGGTCATGGCTGATGACCAGCACCGACCCGGCAAACTCCAGCAGCGCGTCTTCGAGGGCCCGCAGCGTCTCGACGTCGAGGTCGTTCGACGGCTCGTCGAGCATCAGCACGTTGCCGCCCGCGATCAGCGTCTTCGCCAGGTGCAGCCGGCCGCGCTCGCCGCCCGACAAGGTGCCGACCTTCTTCTGCTGGTCGGCGCCGTTGAAGTTGAAGCGCCCGGCGTAGGCCCGGCTGGCCATCTGGAACTTGCCGACGTTGATGATGTCGAGGCCGTTCGAGATGTCTTCCCACACGGTCTTCTCGTTGCCGAGCGCGTCGCGATTCTGGTCGACGAAGGCCATCTTGACCGTCTGGCCGATCACCACCTCGCCGGAGTCCGGCGTTTCCTTGCCGGCGATCAGCTTGAACAGGGTCGACTTGCCGGCGCCGTTCGGACCGATGATGCCGACGATCGCGCCGGCCGGGATCTCGAAGCTCAGGTTGTCGATCAGCACCCGGTCGCCGAAGGACTTGGTGACGTTCTTGAACTCGATCACCTGGTTGCCCAGTCGCTCGGCCACGGGAATGAAGATTTCCTGCGTCTCGTTGCGCTTCTGGTATTCGAAATCGCTCAGTTCCTCGAAGCGGGCCAGGCGCGACTTGCTCTTGGCCTGGCGCGCCTTCGGGTTCTGGCGCGACCATTCGAGTTCCTTCTTCAGGGCCTTGGCATGGGCTTCTTCGCTCTTCTGCTCCTGCGCCAGGCGTTCGCCCTTCTGCTCGAGCCAGGTGCTGTAGTTGCCCTTCCAGGGAATGCCGCGGCCGCGGTCGAGTTCGAGAATCCACTCGGCCGCGTTGTCGAGGAAGTAGCGATCGTGGGTGATCGCCACGACGGTGCCGGGAAAGCGCTGCAGGAAGACTTCGAGCCACTCGACCGATTCGGCGTCCAGGTGGTTGGTCGGCTCGTCGAGCAGCAGCATGTCGGGCTTGCTCAGCAACAGCCGGCACAGCGCGACGCGGCGCTTCTCGCCGCCCGACAGCACGCCGATGTTAGCGTCCCACGGCGGCAGGCGCAGCGCGTCGGCCGCGATCTCGAGCTGGTGTTCGGAATCGGTGCCGGCGGTGGCGATGATGGCTTCGAGCTCGGCTTGCTCGGCCGCGAGTGCGTCGAAGTCGGCGTCTTCGGCGCCGTAGGCGACGTAGACCTCCTCGAGCCGCGCCTTGGCCGCGTAGACCGCGCCCATGGCTTCCTCGACCGATTCGCGCACCGTGTGGGCGGCGTTCAGCTTGGGCTCCTGCTCGAGGTAGCCGATCGTGAGACCGGGCATCGGCAGCGCCTCGCCCTCGATCTCCTTGTCGATGCCGGCCATGATCTTCAACAGCGAGGACTTGCCCGAGCCGTTCAGGCCGAGCACGCCGATCTTGGCGCCGGGGAAAAACGAGAGCGAAATGTCCTTCAAGATCTGCCGTTTGGGCGGCACGGTCTTGCTGACCTTGTTCATGGTGTAGACGTACTGGGCCATGTCTATCTCTGTTCGGTGATGGGGACTGTTCGGGGTGGCCGGGCAACCCGACAACGATCTTGTGCGAGGATCGATGGCGAATCTGCCTTGCGTGGCAGGCGCTTGCTGCTGCAGCGCGTTTTCCGACCGGGGTTTGGGGCCAAGTCTAACCCAGCCCCTCGATTCCCTGAAGAAGCGCGCGCGGCGCTGCTATTCTCCGGCTCCATCCGAGCTCTCCGGACGCCGCCCGCGGCGGCCGCCGCCCCTGCCGCCATGCGCCCCTCCCCCACCCCCGATGCCTTCGCCCAGGCCCGACAGTTCTTCCTCGACGGGCTGAAGGCCCTCGAGACGGGCCGCTTCGAGGCCGCGGAGCAGCTTTTCCTGTCGTCGCTCGCGCTGCTGCCGGGCCGCGTCTCGACCCTGGTCAATCTCGCCGCGACGCAGTTGAAGCTGTCGCGCCCGCAGGCGGCCCTGGCGGCCGCCGAGCAGGCCCTGGAGGCCGAAGCCGAGGACCCGGATGCCTGGTTCCACAAGGCCAGCGCCCTCGGGCAACTGAACCGGCACCCGGAAGCCCTGTCGGCCTTCGAGAAGGTGCTGTCGCTGGACGCGCTTCCCGCCGGCGAGTTGTGGCTTCGCCATGGCCAGACCCTGCAGGCGCTGGGCCGGCCCGCGGAGGCGCTCGCCTCCTACGACCACGCGCTGGCCGCCGACCCCGGCATCGCCCAGGCCTGGAGCAATCGAGGCAGCATCCTGCGGGAACTGAACCGCCACCCCGAAGCCGCCCATGCCTTCGAGCAGGCGCTGGCGCACGGCGGCGATCCGGCGCTGCACCGGTACTACCTCGCCGCGGTCTCCGACGGCCCCGCGCCGGCGACCGCGCCGGGCCACTATGTCGAGACCCTGTTCGACGACTACGCCGACGAGTTCGATGCGCACCTGGTGGGCCTGCTCGGCTACCAGGCGCACAGCACCCTGGCCAGGCACCTCGCCGCGCTGGGCCGGGGCCGCTTCCGCTCGGCCCTCGATCTCGGCTGCGGAACCGGCCTGTGCGCTGCGCTGCTCAGGCCGATGGCGGGGCGGCTCACCGGCGTCGACCTGTCGAGCCAGATGCTGGACAAGGCCCGGGCCCTCGGGCTCTACGACCAGCTTGCGCACGCCGACATCGGGGCCTACCTGCGAGGCACGGACGCCCGCTACGACCTGGTCACCGCCGCCGACGTCTTCATCTACGTGGGCGACCTGGAGCCGGTCTTCGCCGCGCTGGAGCAGCGGCTGGAGCCGGGCGGACTCTTCTGTTTCTCGGCCGAGAGCAGCGGCGACGAAAGCGTCGATTTCGAGTTGCTGCCGAGCCTGCGCTACGCCCATTCGGAGCGCTACCTGCGCGGGCTGGCCGCGCGCCACGGCTTCGAACTGGTCCAACTGATCCGAGCACCGATCCGCGAAGACCAGCGCGAGGCGATCCAGGGCATGTTCGTCTATCTGGAGCGGGCCGGCGGCGGACGCTCTACTCGTGCTTTGGTGAAATGAGCTTGAGCTTGGGGAAATAGGTCTTGTAGCGCGCGCTGTCGCGCGACACGAGGGTGCAACCCGTCAGTTGAGCGTGGGCGCCGATATAGAAGTCCGGCAAGCCAGCTTGTCACGGTTCAGGCATTCACCGATGGCCGAAGCCGACCAGTCCATCCATCCCGGATCTTCGTGGATGACGTCGATCAGGACACTGCTGGCGATCAGGAAGGTTTCCGGCGCCTCAGCGTTCGCCGCGCGTCATCTCCAGCCACTCGTCCGCCGACAAGCCGATATTCGAGTTCGCGCTGCCGCGCAGCAGGGCGATCGCCTCCTTGGCCGGCGATGTCGTGCGCTTCACGGGCTTCACGGGCTTCATGATGATCTGCTTGTTGCGGTACTCGAACTCCACCTCGTCGTAGGGCTTGAGGCCCGCGAGCTCGCGAATGTTCTGGGGAATGGTCACCTGACCCTTGGAGGTGAGTCGCACGGGCGGCTCCTGGTAATGCTGACGAAGTAAGAGCTTAGCGCCGCAGTTCCAGACCGCATGCTTCCACGACCGGCCGCGTCATTTCACCCTTCATCCCGGTTCATGAGACAATAGCGCCTGTTGCCGGGTCCAGTTGCCCGCGACGCCGGCTCTCCGCCGGGGACGAAGACGGCCTTATGCAGGCTTTCGGGCTCCCACCTCTGACCTTCATCTGCCCTTACTGGCTCGACGTCCACATGACGCCCGAGCGGGTGGATACCACTGCGCCGTGTAGGGCGCTTGTTGAACTCAATGAACTTTGATGAACTGAAGCTGGCCCCGGCCATCTTGAAGGCCGTGCATGAGCAGGGCTACGAAACGCCGACGCCGATCCAGGCCCAGGCCATTCCGGCCGTGCTCGACGGCCACGACCTCCTGGGCGGCGCCCAGACCGGCACCGGCAAGACCGCTGCCTTCACCCTGCCCCTGCTGCACAAGCTCACGATGAGCCGCAGCGCCACCAACAAGTTCGGCGGCACCGGCATCCGTGCCCTGGTGCTGACCCCCACGCGCGAACTCGCGGCCCAGGTCGAAGAGTCCGTTCGCACCTACGGCAAGTACCTCCAGCTGACCTCGACCGTGATCTTCGGCGGCGTCGGCATGAACCCGCAGATCAGCAAGCTCAAGAGCGGCGTCGACATCCTGGTCGCCACCCCCGGCCGCCTGCTCGACCTGCAGCAGCAAGGCATGCTCGACCTGTCGCAGGTGCAGATCCTGGTGCTCGACGAAGCCGACCGCATGCTCGACATGGGCTTCATCCACGACGTCAAGAAGATCCTCGCGCTGGTGCCCCGGGAAAAGCAGAGCCTGCTGTTCTCGGCCACCTTCAGCGACGAGATCCGCGATCTCGCCGCCACGCTGCTCAAGAACCCGCAGAGCATCCAGGTCACGCCGCGCAACACCACGGTGCAGCGCATCACGCAGGTGATCCACCCGGTCGGCCGCGGCAAGAAGAAGGCGCTGCTCGCCCACATCATCAACGAGCACAAGTGGAGCCAGGTGCTGGTCTTCACCCGCACCAAGTTCGGCGCCAACAGCGTGGCCGAGTTCCTGACCAAGAACGGCATCGAGGCGATGGCGCTGCACGGCAACAAGAGCCAGAGCGCCCGTACGCAGGCGCTGGCCGGCTTCAAGAGCGGCGACATCCGTGCCCTGGTGGCGACCGACATCGCGGCCCGCGGCATCGACATCGACGAGCTGCCGCACGTCGTCAACTACGAGATCCCGAACGTCAGCGAAGACTACGTGCACCGCATCGGCCGCACCGGCCGTGCCGGTTCGAGCGGCGAGGCCGTGAGCTTCGTGTGCCTCGACGAAGAAGGCTTCATGCAGGAGATCGAGCGCTTCACCAAGCAGACGATTCCGGTGCAGGTCATCGACGGCTTCGGCCCCGAGGACGGCGAACGCGCCGAGCCGATCGCCATGGGTCGCCAGACGATCTGGGGCGGCGCCGGCCGTCCGCCGAGCCGCGAAGTGATGCAGGCCGCGGCCAAGGCGGCTCGCACCGAGATGATGCAGCGCATCCGCGAGAACAAGGCGGGCCAGGGCGAGCGCAGTGGTGGTGGCGGCGGCGGTGGCAATGGCGGTGGCCAGCGTCGCGGCGGCGGCCAGGGCCAGGGCGCACCGGCCGGCCGCAGCGCCAACGGCGGCGGCGGCCAGGGCCCGCGTGGCCAGGGCGGCCGCGGCCAGGGCCCGGCACGCGGACCGCAAGGACCGGCGCGCGCGCCGCACCATGCGCCGACGCACCATCAGAACCACCTGCCGCATGAAGAGCGCCAGCCGCGCCATCACGGCAACAGCCACAGCCCGACGCAAGCCGATGCGGTGGCGCATCTGCGCGCCGAAGCGGTCGCCGGCGGCGACGGCCAGCCGGATCCGTTGCGCACCAGCGTCGACAGCCTCGGCGGCCGCGGCCGTCGTGGCGGCGGCGGCGGCTACGGCGGCAACCGTTCCGGCGGCGGTGGCCGTTCGGGTGGCGGCGGCCGCTCGGGTGGCGGCTATGGCGGCGGCGGTGGCTACGGCGGTGGCGGCGGTGGCCGCTCCTTCGGTCGCTGAGAGCTCGACCACACATCCACAAAAGGGCGCTTCGGCGCCCTTTTTCGTTGCTTCATTGCGCCGCGATCCGGCACGCCCGAAGCAGCCGATTCCGGTGCGCCCATGAAGCATTTCCTCTAGACGGCCCGGCGCGTGCATTCATAGACTGCCTCCTCCATGAAACTCGACCGTTCGATCTCCGCTGTCTTCCTCGCAACAGCTTTCGCCGTGCTCGCCGGGTGCGCGAGCCTGCCCTCACCCGAGGTCATGAAAAGCGAAACTGCTTCCTTCCAACTCCCCAAGCTGCCGGAGTCCGGAAAAGCGATCGTCTACGTCGTGCGCCCTTCCGGCATGGGCGGCCTGGTCCGGTTCAACGTTTTCGTCGACGATCAGGAAGCCGCGTCCGAGATGGGCTACACCCGATCGAGCCAGTACATCTATTTCAACGTCAAGCCCGGAACGCACAAGATCTATTCCAAGGCCGAGAACTGGGCCGACACCGAGATCAGCGCCAAGGACGGCGACATCATCTACATCCAGCAGGAGCCCTCGATGGGCGTCATCATGGCCCGCAACAGCGTGAGCAAGATCGACGAAGTCCAAGGCAAGTACCAAGTCAAGCAACTGCAGCTCGGAACGGTCCTCAAGGCAGAAAAGTAGGCGCGCGGCGGCGCGCCCCCTGCGAAGCCGTATCAGAAGCCGTATCAGCCCAGCCGCTTGGCGGTCTGGCGATCGAACAGGTGCACGCTCTCGCTGCCGATCACCAGCCCGACCATCTGGTCCGGCTGGGCATCGACCCGGCCGTGCACCGCGAGCGTCAGCTGGGCGCCCCCGACATCGACCAGCAATTCGGTCTCGGCACCGGTCGGCTCGACCACGATCACCCTCGCCGGCACGCCTTGCGACGGCTCGGCCAGCGTGATGTCGCCGGGCCGCACGCCATAGTGCACGGCCTGCCCGTCGACCGCCCCTGTCGCGGCCGGCGCCGGCCACGAGGCGCCCTGCGCCTCGACACTGCACTGGCCGTTGGCGCGCCGCACCGTGCCCTCCAGCACGTTCATCGAGGGCGAGCCGATGAACTGGGCGACGAACAGGTTGTCAGGCCGGTCGTAGAGCTCGAGCGGCGTGCCGATCTGCTCGACCGCGCCGTCGTGCATGACGACGATCCGGTCGGCCATCGTCATGGCCTCGATCTGGTCGTGGGTGACGTAGACGGTGGTGGTCTTGAGCCGCTGGTGCAGCGCCTTGATTTCGGCCCGCATCGCGACGCGCAGCTTGGCGTCCAGGTTGGACAGCGGCTCGTCGAACAGGAAGACCTTCGGGTCGCGCACGATCGCGCGTCCCATCGCGACCCGCTGCCGCTGTCCGCCCGACAGCTCGCGCGGATAGCGCCCGAGCAGGTGGTCGAGGTTCAGGATCTTGGCGGCATCGGCCACCCGCTTGTCGGTCAGGCCCTTCTCGGCCTTGCGCAGGCGCAGGCTGAAGCCCATGTTCTCGCCGACCGTCATGTGCGGGTAGAGCGCGTAGCTCTGGAACACCATCGCGATGTCCCGATCTTTCGATTCGAGCTCGTTGACGACCCGCCCGTCGATCATGATCTGGCCGCCGCTGATGTCCTCCAGGCCGGCCAGCATGCGCAGCAGCGTCGACTTGCCGCAGCCCGAAGGCCCGACCAGCACGACGAACTCGCCGTCCTCGATCTCGAAGCCCAGGCGCTCGATGATCCGGGTCTTGCCGTAGGACTTCTGGACGTCCCGAAAAGTGACTGAAGCCATTGTTTTCGTCTCTTTCTCTCTGTTGGCCCGGCGTAGCCCGGGCCTGTTCGGGGGACACCGCGGAACCGGCTTTGCCGGGCCGCCGGTGTCGCCCCCTGAAAGGGGGTCGGCGCCCGGACACGAAGTGCCGGGCAACCTGGGGGTCAGCTCTTTACAGCGCCGGCGGTGATGCCGCCGACCATGTAGCGCTTGAACGTGTAGTAGATGGCCGCCGGCGGCAGCGCGTAGATAAGGCCGGTCGCCATCAACAGTTCCCAGGGCGAATCGTCGGCCGCGAGGAAGTTGCCGAGCGCCACGGCCAGGGTCACGCTGCGGTCGTTCGACAGCAGCAGGAAGGCGTACAGGTACTCGTTCCAGGCCAGCAGCAGCGCGTAGGTACCCACCGCCACCAGCGAGGGCACCATCAGCGGCAGGTACACCAGGCGGAACAGCTGCAGCGGCGAAGCGCCGTCCATGCGCGCCGCTTCGTCGAGCTCGTAGGGCAGCTTGTCGGAGGCCTGCTTGAGCACCCAGATGCAATAGGGCGATGCGATGGTGACCATCGCGAGGATCAGCGCCCACTGGCTGTTGAGCAGGCCGTAGTTGCCCATGGTCTTGTACATCGGCACGGCGAGGAACGCGGCGGGGATGAAGTAGGTGAAGAGCGCCATGTTCATGACCGTGCGGCCGCCCCGCACCCGCAGCCGGCTGATCGCGAAGGCCGCGGTGGTGGCGACGAACAGCGTGATCGCCCCGACCGCCACCGCGATGAACAGCGAGTTGCCGAGCTGCACCCAGAAATGATCGAGATAGAAGTGCTTCTGATGGAAGACCGTCGAGAAGTTGTCGAAGGTCGGCGAGGTCGGCCACAGCCGGCCGCTGGTCGCGGTGCCGCGCGGCGAGATCGCGAACAGCACCATGTGGTAGATCGGGATCAGCGTCCACAGCAGCACCGGGATGCCGATCAGCAGCAGCTTGGCCTCGTTGCCGACGGCCTTGACGGTCCAGCGCTTGCGGCTCATTTGGACAACCTCTTCATCATGAAATAGACCAGCGGCAGCACCAGCGGCATGGCGACGACGATGGAGGCCATCGACAGATCGACCTGGTCGAGTCGCAGGTAGCGGATGCCGAGCGTCGCCAGCACGTGCGTGAGGTCGGCCGGACCGCCCCCGGTCAGCAGGTAGACGCTGTTGAAGTCGCCCAGCGTCCAGATCATCGACAGGATCAGCGAGGTCACGTAGAGCGTGCGCAGTGCCGGCCAGCTGATGAAGCGGAACTTCTGCCATGAACTCGCGCCGTCGACCGAGGCTGCCTCGTACTGTTCGCCCGGAATCGCGAGCCGCCCGGCGACCAGGATCAGGGTCCAGAAAGGCAGCGACTTCCAGATGTGCATCAGCATCGCGAAGCTGAGCGCCAGCGTCGGGTCGTTGAGCCAGTTGGGCCCGTCGAGCCCGGTCAGGCGGAAGATGGTGGTGTTGATCACGCCCCATTCGGGGTTGAGCATGAAGCGCACCGAAAGGATGGTCGGGATCGACGGCACCGCCCAGGGCAGGATGAAGATCCCGGCGAGGATCTTGATCCACCAGCGCGACTGCACGAAGAAGCCCGACAGCACCAGCGCCACGAGCATCTTGACGTTGATCGCGACGACCAGAAAGATGATCGTGTTGATCACCGAGCGGAAGAAGATCGGGTCTTCGACCAGGTGCACGTAGCTCTGCGGATGGCGCGCCAGCCAGAGGCCGTAGCACACCGGGTAGAGCACGAAGATGGCGAACACCAGCAGGTAGGGGATGACCATCATCCGCCCCCAGAACTGCCAGCGTCCGAGCTTGATGGGTGTCGCGGCGGTGCCGGCCGCGGTCACGGCGCTTGCTGTGGAACTCATGGTCGGCCGCCGTTTCAGCTCAGCGAGCGACCGTCTTGATGCGCTCGATCATCTCGTCGACCGCCTTGTCCACCGGCACCTTGTCGCTCACGATGCGATTCATCGCCTTGGCCCACACGTTCTCGTTGTTGAGCACCGTGAACTTGTAGTTCTTCGTGAATTCGAAGGTCACCGTGCCGGCGGCGTACTGGTTGTAGACCGACTTGCGGTGCGAGTCGGCTTGCCAGAACGGGCTTGCCTGGCCGGCCTTGGTCACCGGGAACCAGCGCCCCAGCGAGCCTTCGACGTACGGCGTGAGGTTTTCTTCCTGCAGCAGGAAGGCCACGAATTCCTTGGCGCGCGCCTTGTTCTTGGCTTCCTTGAAGACCACGCCGGTCTTCACCGCCGTCCGATAGACCATCTTGCTGCCGTCGGGCTTGTTCGGGAAGCCGGCCGTGCGGATGCGCTCGGTGTAGTTCTTCTTCGCTTCCTCGCGCTGCTCGGGCGTGAGCGAGGCATTGTTCGAGTCATCGAGCCACTTGGCCGGCAGCGAGATGGTCGCGTTGTGCGTCATCACGGTGGTCTTGTTGTGGAAGGCGACGTTGTTGTCCGGGTCTTTCCAGCTGGTCGAGGACGGCGGCGTGCAGCCCGTCAGGTAGGGCTTGGTGTAGTCGGTCATGGCCGAGATCAGGCCGGCGCGCACGGCCGGGTCGTCGACCAGCAGCTTGCCGCTGTCGCTGACGAGCTTCACGTTGTAGGCATCGGCGAAGGTCAGGAACGAATAGAAGGCATCGCTCGAATCGACGCCCATCGGCATGCCGATGCCGAAGTTGCGCTTGCCGCTCTTCTGCCGGCTCGCGGGCTGCACCTTCTCGCACCAGAACGACCAGTAGTCCTTCCAGTTCGTCGGGATGTCCGACTCCTTGAAGCCGGCCTCGTTGAGCATGTCGATCCAGTACTCGATGTGCATCGTCTGCTGCTTGATCGGGAAGGCGTAGTAGGCCTTCGACTTCGTCTTGTCGTCGTAGAGGAAGGTGGTCTCGATCGTGTTGGGCGCGAAGCGGGAGGCGATCGGCGCCAGCACGCTGCTGATGTCCTCGAGCTTGTCGTCATAGGCCCACTTGCCCGTGACCTGGAAGTCGTAGACGTCGGCATAGGCGACGTCGGGCGGGCTGCCGGAGTCGAGCGCCGAGACGGTCTTGGGGATCATGTCCTGCACCGGGTACTGCGACAGTTCGACCTTGACGCCCTTGTGCTTGTCCTCGAACTTCTTGATGGCCGCGAACAAGGCATCGTCCTCGGCCTTGTAGAAGCCCTTGACCCACCAGACGGTGAGCTTCTCCTGCGCCGAGGCCTGGCCGGCGACGGCGAGGCCCAGGGCCATCATCGTCGGGACCACGAGTGCTTTGAATTTCATGTTGCCTGTCTCCTTTTTCTTGCAGCTGAACAGCTCGATGCGCGAGCCGGGGGTGGGAAGTAACTATGGTGCTCCGCGTCAGACGGCGGCCCGCAGGCGCGGCGGCGGACGCGACAGCCGGGGCAGTCGTCGGCGCGAACCCAGCACCTCGTCGATGTCGGCGCGCGCGCCGTCGATCAACAGGATGATGGCTTGCTCGGCCCGCGCCGGATCGCGCGCGATCACGGCGTCGAGCACGGCACGGTGCATCGGCAGGGACTGCGCCGGGCCGTCTTTCTTGATGGTCGAGATCTCGAAGCTGGTGCGCAGCAGCGCGTGCAGCGCCTTGCTCATCTGTGCCAGCATCCGGTTGCGGGCGCTGCGCAGCAGGCCGTTGTGGAAACGCAGGTCGAAGCTGACGTAATCGCCGCCGAATTCCACGGCGTGCTTCATGCCGGCATAGGCGGCCTCGATCTCTTCGATGTCCTCGGCCGTTGCGCGCTCGGCCGCCAGCCGCACCGCGGCCGGCTCGACCGCGCGCCGCAGGTCCTGCAGGTCGCGCAGGAACTCGGGCGTGAGGCCGGCCCGCGCCTGCCAGGTGATCACGTCGGGATCGAACCAGTTCCAGTCCTCGTCGGGCAGCACCCGGGTACCGACCTTGGGGCCGGTGATGATCAGGCCCTTGGCCACCAGCGACTTCACGGCCTCGCGCACCACCGTGCGGCTGACGCCGAAAGCTTCGCACAGCTGGGGCTCGGCCGGCATCGGCGTGCCGACTGCGTAGCGGCGCGAGACGATCGCCTCGCCGAGCAGGTCCAGCGTGCGGCCATGGGTGTTCTTGGCCATCGCGATCGGCTCAGGCGTCGACCGGGGTCAACAGCGGCCGGCCCGTGAAATGGGCGTGCAGGTTGTCGAAGGTGAGCTGGCCCATTGCCTCGCGCGTCTGCTTCGTTCCGCTGCCGATGTGCGGCGTCAGCACCACGTTGGGCAGCGTGCGCAGGGCTTCCGGCACGTTCGGCTCGTTGGCGAAGACATCGAGCCCGGCACCGGCGATGGTGCCGTGGCGCAGCGCATCGATCAGTGCGGCTTCGTCGACCACGCTGCCGCGCGCGACGTTCACGAGGTAGCCGTCGGGGCCGAGCGCCTGCAGCACGCGGGCATCGATCAGGCCCTTGGTGGCGGCGCCGCCGGGCGTGATCACGACCAGGAAGTCGACCGCCGCGGCCAGCGAGACCGGGTCGGGGTGGTAGGCATAAGGGACACCGGCACGCGGCGAGCGCGAGGTGTAGGCCACCTCCATCTTGAAGGCCAGCGCGCGCTCGGCGATCGCCTGGCCGATGCGGCCCATGCCGACCAGGCCGAGCCGGCCGCCCGTGACCTTGCGGCTCAACGCGATCGGGCCGTGGGTCCATTCGTTGGCGCGCACGAAGCGGTCGGCCTGCGGGATGCGGCGCGCGGCCGCGATCAGCAGGCCGATGGCGAGGTCGGCCACATCGTCGTTGAGGACCGCCGGCGTGTTGGTGACCGRCACGCCGCGCGCGTGCGCGGCCGGGACGTCGATGCCGTCGTAGCCGACGCCGAAGACCGAGATCACTTCCAGCGCCGGCATTTGCGCGATCAGTTCGCGCGGGACCTTGGCCTCGCCGTTGGCGACCACGCCGCGGATGCGCGGCGCCACGGCGGCGAAGGCGGCCGGGTCGCTGACGTGGATGCGGTCGTGCAGCGTGTAGTGCTGACGCAGCTGGTCGAGCAGGAAGGGCATCAGCGGCGCGACGAGCAGCAGCTCGGGCCGGTCGGTGGCGCTGCTCATTGGAAAACCTCCGTGCTTCGCACTGCGGTGCGAGCCCCCTTCGGAACGGCCGGGCGGGGGCTCATACCTTGATCCCCAGCTTCTGCACCAGCTGCTTGAAATAGTCGTGGTCGCGCTGCATCGCCTGGCCGAAGGCCTCGGCGTCGAGGTACGCGAAGCCGAGGTTGAGCTTGTCGAGCTGCTCGCGCAGCAGCGGCTCGTCGGCGCCCTTGCGGGCCATGGTGCGCAGCACCGTCGAGATCTCGGCAGGCGTGGCCTTGTGCACCGCCAGCCCGCGCCAGGTGCCGATCGAGAGGTCGATCTTGCGCTCCTTGAGCGTAGGCACCTTGTCGAAGGCCTTCAGGCGCTGGTCGGCCATCACCGCAAGCATCTTGAGCTTGCCGGCCTGCACGTGGACCGCGACTTCGCCGGGACTCACGGCCACCGCGTCGATGTGGCCGCCGAGCAGCGCCACCACGCCGGGTGCCGCGCCCTGGTAGGGCACATGGTTGAACTTGACGCCGGTCTTGTCCTCGAGGCCCGCGGCGGCCAGGTGCCAGATCGATCCGTTGCCGGAATTGCCGACCTTCATCTCGCCGGGCTTGGCCTTGGCGGCGGCGAGGAATTCCTCGATCGTGTTCCAGGGCGCGTCGGACTGCACCGTGATCGCGGCCGGGTCGGCGTTGAGGCGCGCGATCGGCTGGAAGTCGGCGTAGGTGAACTTCGAAAGGCCGAGGTGCGGCAGGATCACGAGTTCGGCGATGACGACGCTGACCTTGTAGCCGTCGGGCTTGCCGTTGAGCACGTCGCTCATGCCGACGACGCCGCTTGCGCCGGGCCGGTCGTTGACGACCAGCGGCTGCGGGAAGTGCTTTTTCGCGGCTTCCGCGAAGGCGCGCGCCAGCGCGTCGGTCCCGCCGCCGGCGGAGGCCGGCACCACGAGTTCGACCGGCTTGGTCGGGTAGTCTTCGGCCTGCACGGGCAGCACCCAGGGCAGCAAGGCTGCGGCACCGAGGCCCTGCAGCAACTGCCGGCGCCCCGCGTTCGATGAATGGGCCATGAATCGTCTCCTGCGGAGCCCGCCGCGGAGCCCTCGATTCAAATCATATGATGATTGACTTCGACGGCCGGCAGGAGAAACCCTGATCGGCCGCGATCAGCCGGCGGCCATTGCCCGCCGCACGAAACGCCCCGCGCGCGCACCGGTGGCGCGCCCCTCGGCCGTGTAGCTCAACACGCCGTTGACCCAGACCCGTTCGATGCCTTCGCTGAACTGGCGCGGCTGCTCGAAGGTCGCGCCGTCCTTCACGCGCAGCGGATCGAAGACCACCACGTCGGCCATGTGGCCGGCTTTCAGCAGGCCGCGGCCGTCGATGCGAAAGCGCGCYGCCGACAGGCCCGTCATCTTGTGGACCGCCTCTTCGAGCCGCAGCAGGCCCTTCTCGCGCCAGTAGCTGGCCAGCACGCGCGGAAACGCACCCCACAGCCGCGGATGCGGACGTTCGTCGTTCGGCAGGCCGTCGGAGCCGATCATCGAGAGCGGATGCGCCATCACGCGCTGCACGTCGTCCTCCCGCATCTGGAAGTAGCAGGCATTGCCGGGCTTCAGGCGCCGGGCCGCCTCCTGCTGCGTGACGCCCCACTCCGCCGCGATGTTGGCCAGATAGCGGCCGCCGACCTCGGGGTGCGGCTGGCTGCCGGTGATCAGGATGTCGATGATGCCGTCGACCAGGTCCTCGCGCAGCACGGTCGAGCCGGCCGTGTAGGGATAGACGTCCATGCCGATCTCCTGGCCTTGCGCCAGCGCYTCGATGAGCGGCAGCGTCTCGCGGGTGCGGCCCCAGTTGGCGGGTCCGGCGCATTTGTGGTGCGAGATCACGAGCGGCAGTCCCGACTGCCGCGCAGTCAGCGCGGCCTCCTGCAGCGCCGGCAGGATGCCGGCCAGTTCGTCGCGGATGTGGGTGGCGTAGACACCGCCGTTGCGCGCCGCCACGCTGGCGACCGCGACCAGTTCGTCGACGTCGGCGGCGAACGCCTCTTCGTAGAACACGCCCGACGACAGGCCCAGTGCGCCGGCGTCCATCGCCTCCTGCATGTCGGCCGCCATGGCCGCGCGCTCGGCCGCGTTGGCGGCCCGGTCGAGCACCGGCATGTGGCGCATCCGCAGCGCGGTATGGCCCAGCAGCGCAGCCACGTTGACCGCCGGCCGCGCCGCGTTCACCGCTTCGGCATAGGCGCGCATCGTGGCGTGGCGGAACTGGCCCCGGCCCAGCAGCGACAACGGTGCCGGCGGCGTGTCGGTCACCATCGGCGCGAGCGAGATGCCGCAGTTGCCGACGATCACGGTGGTCACGCCCTGCGAGATCTTCGGCAGCATGTCGGCCTTCTCGATCGCGGCCGAGTCGTCGTGCGTATGGACGTCGATGAAGCCGGGCGCGACCACCAGGCCGGTGCAATCGATCTCGTCGATGGGGCCCAGCGCGCGCAGGCTGGCGAGCAGATCGGTGGATGTCCGGCCAGGCGCCGCCACCGACACGATGCGCTCGCCGGCGAGCAGCACGTCGCCCTGCCATCCCGGGCTGTCGCTGCCATCGACGACCGTGCCGCCCCTGAGCAGCGTCGCGTGGCCGGGTCCCGTGGCGCCAGTGTCCGGGATGGTCATCGTTCGTCCTCGAATGTCTCCGACGCGCCCGAATACTCGGCGCTGTCGAAGCCGTGCTTGTGCAGCAGCTGCTTGAATTGCTGAAGGCCGCGCGTCGCGACCGGTCCGAGCTTCTGCGCCAGCCGCACCATCAGGATCTCGATCACCACCAGGTGCGCCAGATAGGCTTCGGTGCCGACCCGCATCACCGCGTCCTGCGGCACCGAGACCGCGAGCACCAGGTCCGCGATCTCGGCCAGCTGGGTGCCCGGCTGGGTCAGGGCCACCACGGTGGCGCCTTGCGAGCGCGCAAAACGCGCGGCCTCGAGCGTGTAGGGCATGCGGCCGACGTGCGAGATCACGAAGGCCACGCCATCGGGCCCCAGCGTGCTGGCCGAGACCAGCTGCTGGTGGGCATCGAAGATCGCGTTGGCGGTGCAGCCCAGCCTGAACAGCCGGCTCTGCAGCTCGTTCGCCATGAAGGTCGACGCCGCGCCCACCGAGTAGCAGTCGATGCGCCGGGCCTCGGCCAGGCGGCTCGCGACCTTGTCGAGCACCTCGACGTCGATGCGGCGGCCCAGCTCGGTCAGCGAGGACACGGCGGCGTGGACGATCTTGCTCGCCACGTCGCCCGCGCTGTCCTCGGCCAGCACGCTGCGGTGCAGGTAGGAGCCCGTGACGGCCAGGTCCTGGGCCAGCGCCAGCATGAACTCGCGCACCGACTCGAAGCCGAAGCTGCGGCAGGTCCGGACGATGGTCGGCATCGACACGCCGGCCTGCTGCGCGAGCTGCTCGACCGTGGCGGCCACCGCCGCGCGCGGGTCCTCCAGCACGCACTGCACCACGCTGCGCTGCGCTGCCGGCAGCAGCGCCATGCGCTCGCGCAGGCGCTGCAGGAGATGAACGGAAGGGTTGTGCATGTCGGCCCTCAGAAGCGCGTGCTGATGGCGCCGCTGACCGCCAGGTCGTCGTCGACCAGCGCGAGCCAGCGCCACTTGTCGAAGGTGGTGCATGGGTGCGAGATGCCCAGCGCGACGCGATCGCCGACCTGCGGCACCGTGCCCGCGGCATCGAAGCGCAGGTAGGCATGCTGGTCGTTGAGCGCGCTGATCGTCCAGCCGGGCGGCGCATCGGCCGCCACGCGGGCGCCGCGCGGCGCATGCCGCACCGGCACCGGCAGCTCCAGGTCGTAGGAGATGTCGCGGCGGCCGCAGGTCAGCAGCGCCAGCCCGGGCTCGGGCACCGACTGCACCATCGCCCAGACCTCCAGCGCCGCGCGCAGCGAGGCGTCCAGCCCTTCGCGCTGCTCCACCTGCCTCAGGAAGCGGGCGTAGTTGCCGTTGTCGTGCGTGACATAGCAGCCCGAGCGCAGCACGCCGAGCACCGGGCGCGACAGCCCCTGTGCTCGCAGCAGCGGCACGACCAGGTCGAACACCGCGGAGCCGCCGGCCGTGAGCATCACGCTGTCGTCGCCGAACAGGTTCTGCGCATCGCAGCAGCGCGCGACTTCGAGCACGCGCTGCACCAGCGCCGTGACTTCACGCGCGTCGTGCTCGCTGTCGCAACGGGCGAGGCCGCCTTCGTAGCATTCGATGCCGCCGAGGTGCACGGCCGGCGAGCGCGAGATCGCGGCAGCCAGTGCGAGCGCTTCTTCGAGCGTGCGGCAGCCGGTGCGCTGGCCGGGAATGCCGATCTCCAGCAGCACGTCGAAGCGCCGCGGGCTTTGCCGGCGCCGTGCCCAGTCCTCGATCACCGCCAGCTGCGCCAGCGAATCGACCAGGAACCAGACCCGCAGGTCGCCGTGCCCGGCCAGCAGCACGTCGAGGCCGTCGAGATCGGCATCGGCGAGCACCTGGTTGGCGATGATGGCCCGCCGCGCGCCCGCTTCGACGCCCACGGCGAGCTGGAAGATGGTCGCGAAGGTGAGGCCCCAGGCGCCGCCGGCCAGCTGCTGCGCGAACAGCTCGGGCGACATGGTGGTCTTGCCGTGCGGCGCCAGGGTCACGCCCTTGCGGCGGGCGTAGTCCTGCATCCAGGCGATGTTGTGCGCCAGCGCCGAGCGGCGGATGACGGCCAGCGGATAGGCCAGGTCATCGGCCAGCACGTTCCAGCCCTTCTGGCCGATGTCGGCGGCCCGGCATGGCGCGGCGCCCAGCGGATAGCTCTTGCTTCGGTGGTCGAGGATCAGCTCTTCAGTCATGTTCGTTCCGTTTGGTGCTTCGTGTGCCGCCAGCGTACTCAAAGATCGTTGCGCCAGCAGGCGTGCCAGTGGCCAGTCTGCACTTCGCGCAGCTGCATGTCGGCGCTGGCGCAGCGCTCCTCGGCCAGCGGGCAGCGGGTGCGGAACACGCAGCCCGAGGGCGGATTCGCCGGGCTCGGCAGGTCGCCCTGCAGCAGCGGGACCACGCGCCGCTGGGCCGGGTCGGGGATCGGCGCCGCCGCCAGCAGCGCGCGCGTGTAGGGATGTTGCGGGCTGGCATAGAGCGCTTGCGTCGGCGCGATCTCCATCACCCGGCCGAGATACAGCACCACCACGCGATCGCACAGGTACTCGACCACGTCCAGGTCGTGCGAGATGAAGAGCAGCGTGAGGCCGAGCTGCTCCTTCAGTTCGCCCAGCAGGTTCACCACCTGGGCCTGGATCGAGACGTCGAGTGCCGACAGCGGCTCGTCGGCGACGATGAACTGCGGCTCGACCGCGAGTGCGCGCGCGATGCCGATGCGCTGGCGCTGCCCGCCGGAGAACTCGTGCGGGAATCGCTCGGCGTGTTCGGGGCGCAGGCCCACCTGCTGGAGCAGCTGCTCGATGCGCGGCTTGCGCGCCGCCCCCTTGGCCAGCCCGTGCGTGTCGAGCGCCTCGGCCAGCACCTCGCGGATGCGCATGCGCGGGTTGAGGCTCGCGTAGGGATCCTGGAAGATGATCTGCACCTTGGAGCGCAGGGGGCGGAACTGCGACTGCGACAGCTGCGCCAGGTCTTGCGGCGGCGCATCCGAGCCCTGCGCCTGGTAGGACATCGCACCGCCGGTCGGATCGACCAGCCGCGTCAGCAGGCGCCCGATGGTGCTCTTGCCCGAACCCGATTCGCCGACCAGCCCGAGCGTCTCGCCCTTGCGGATGTCGAAGCTCACGTCGTCGACCGCGCGCACCGGATGGCTGCCCTTGCCGAAGTACTTCTTCAGGTTGCGGATCTCGAGCAGGTTCTCGCTCGCCAATGTTGCGCTCGTCATGCGGCCAACTCCTCGGTGAATCCGATGCAGCGCACCCGGCGATCGCCGCCGCTGGCATCGAGCATCGGCATGCGGGCGTCGCAGGCTTCGCGGCGGTGCGTGCAGCGCGGCGCGAAGGCGCAGCCGGGCGGCGGCGCGAAGGGGCTCGACACCTGGCCGGGGATGGCGACCAGCTGGGGGCGCCGGCCGGGCAGCACCGGCGAGGCGCGCCGCCGCGCCACGCCCGGCAGGCAGGCCAGCAGGCCGCGCGTATAGGGATGCGCGGGCCGGGCGAACAGGTCGTGCACCGGCGCCGACTCGACGATCCGGCCCGCATACATCACGGCCACCGCGTCGGCGTACTGCGCGACCACGCCGAGGTTGTGGGTGACGAACAGCATGCTCATGCCGGTCTCCTTCTGCAGCCGGCCCATCAGCGCCAGGATCTGCGCCTGGATCGTGACGTCGAGCGCGGTGGTCGGCTCGTCGGCGATCAGCAGGGTCGGGTTGCAGGCCATCGCGAGCGCGATCATCACGCGCTGGCGCATGCCGCCCGAAAGCTGGTGCGGGTACTCGTTGACCCGCTGCGCCGCGGCCGGGATCTCGACCAGTTCGAGCATGCGCTGCGCATGGGCGTGCGCAGCCTTGCGGTCGAGCTTCAGGTGCAGCCGGACCGATTCGGCGATCTGCTCGCCGATGGTCAGCACCGGGTTCAGGCTGGTCATCGGCTCCTGGAAGATCATTCCGAGCTCGTTGCCGCGCAGCGCGCGCTTTTCGGACTCGGGCAGGTCGAGCAGGTTGACGCGCCGGCCGTCGCGCCGCACGAACCAGGCCTGGCCCTCGACCTGCGCATGCGAGGTCTTGGCATGCAAGCCCATCAGCGTGAGGCTGGTGACGGATTTGCCGGAACCCGATTCGCCGACCAGCGCCAGCGTCTCGCCTGGACGGATCGCGAACGAGACATCGGCCACGCTCTGGATGCGGCCGGCCTCGGTGGCGAAGGAGGTCGACAGGCCCTGCACTTCGAGGCGGGGCGTTGCGGATGCGATCGCGTTCATGCGGCCTTCCTCAGCTTCGGGTCGAGCAGGTCGCGCACGCCGTCGCCCAGCATCTGCAGCGACAGCGCCGTCAGCACGATGGCCAGGCCGGGACAGAAGATGGTCCAGAAGGCGCGGTCGGCATAGTCGAGGCTGCCCGCGATCATCGTGCCCCAGGTCGGGATGTCGGGCGGCACGCCGACGCCGAGGAACGACAGTCCTGCCTCGGCCAGGATCGCGTAGGCGAAGATGAAAGTCACCTGCACCAGGATCGGCGACATCAGGTTCGGCAGGATGTGCTTGCAGAGGATCTTCGGGGTGCGCACGCCGAGCGCGCGCGCCGCGTCGACGAACAGCAGCTCGCGCAGCACCAGCGTGGTGGCGCGCACCACGCGGGCGACGCGCGGCGTGTAGACGATCACCAGCGCCAACATCACGTTCCAAAGCGAGACGCCGAGGATCGACACCAGCGCGATGCCCAGCAGGATGTCGGGGAAGGACATCATGGCGTCGACCACGCGCATCAGCGGCGCGTCGAGCCGGCGGAAGAAGCCCGCGAGCATGCCCATCAAGGTGCCGAACAACACCGCGCCGGCGGCCGTCACGACGCCGATCAGCAGCGAGTAGCGCGCGCCGTGCACGATGCGCAGCATCACGTCGCGGCCCAGCTCGTCGGTGCCGGCCCAGTGTTCGAGCGAAGGCGCATGCAGGCGCTGGCCGATCTCGATGGCGCCGGGGTCGGCGTCCGACAGCAGCGGGTAGAGCACCGCGACACCGGTCACCAGCAGCAGCACCAGGGCCGCCGCCAGCACGATCTTGCGCCCGAACAGGCGCCGCGCCACCGGCATCGCGCTGTTCCAGCGGGAAACGATCGCGGCTCTCATTTTCCCTCCAGCCGGATGCGCGGATCGACCAGCGTGTAGATGAAGTCGACGCCGAGGTTGATGAACACGTAGATGGCGGCAATGACCAGCAGCGTGCCCTGGATCACCGGATAGTCGCGCCGCAGCACCGCGCGCACCACCAGGTTGCCGACGCCGGGCAGGTTGAAGACCGTCTCGGTCACGACCGTGCCGCCGATCATCAGCGCCAGCGTGAGGCCGAGCACCGTGACGATCGGCACCAGCGCGTTGCGCAGCACGTGCTTGACCATGATCACCCGCTCGGGCAGCCCCTTGGCCCGGGCCGTGCGCACATAGTCCTCGCCGAGGATGTCGAGCATCGAGGCGCGCGTGAAGCGGATGATCAAGGCCGAATTCAGCAGGCCCAGCACCAGCGCCGGCAGCAGCAGGTGCTGCAGGCGCTCGCCGAATGACGCGCTCGGGTCGCCGTAGCCCGAGGCCGGGAACCAGCCGAGCCTGACGGCGAAGAACTGGATCAGGATCAGGCCGAGCCAGAAGCTCGGGATGCTGGCGCCGAGCATCGCGACGCTGCTCACGGCCTGGTCGGCCGCGCTGCCGCGCCAGATCGCCGCCGACATGCCGGCCGGGATGCCGATCAGCGCCGCGATGCCGACCGCGAACAGGGCCAGGAACAAGGTCGGCTCGGCGCGCTCGAGCAGCGCCTGCGAGACCGGCCGCTGCAGGAACAGCGACTGCCCGAGGTTGCCCTGCAGCAGCTCGCCGACCCACAGCACGAACTGCGTCGGCAGCGGCTTGTCGAGGCCGTACTGGATGCGGGCCTGGGCGATGTCGGCCGTCGTGGCCTGGTCGCCGAGCAGCAGGGCGACCGGATCGCCGGAAGCCAGCCGGGTCAGCGCGAAGACGAGCACCGCGACGATGGCGAGCACCACCACGGCCCCCGCCAGGCGGGTCAGCAGAAAGCGCAGCATGGGGCGTTCCGTTCCGGCCTACTTGGCGAGGCCGGTGTTCCAGAAGAACGGCCAGATGGCGGGCGTGTAGCCCTCGAGCTTGGCCGAGCGCGCCGACAGTCCGTTGAACTTGCCGACCTCGATGAATGGCACTTCGTCATACACCGTCTGCTGCACCGTGCCCCACAAGGCGCCGCGCTTGGCACTGTCGGTCTCCTGGTTGAAGGCCTTGAGGCTGGACTTCTTCGCCGCCGAATCCCACCAGCCCGGCGCGTCGTCGCCGAGCTGCGGCGGCGACAGCATCGGTTCCGGGAACAGGCCCGAATGGGTGAAGTAGACGTCCCACAGCTTCGGGTCGTTGCGCCGCTGCACCAGGGTCGCCCAGTCGACCACCTGCAGGTCGGTCTTGAAGCCGGCCTTCTTGAGCTGCTCGGACATCACCAGCGCCATGTTGTAGTGGAACTCGTACTGCCGGCTGGCCATGATGCGGATCGGCTGGCCGTTGTAGCCGGCCTTGGCCGCGGCCTCCTTGGCGGCCTGCGGATTGCGCGTGTTGTAGACGTTGCTGCCGGTCGCCGCGTAGTACGGCGTGCCCTTCGGGAAGAAGTTCGGCTCGACCACGAAGAAGCGGTTGTCCCCGAAGCCGGCCGCCATCAGCTCGCCCTGCCCGACCGCGGTCTGCACGGCGCGTCGCAGCGGCTGCGAGGTCAGCACGCCCTCCTTGGTGTTGAACACGATGTAGGGGAAGCCGAAGTTCTTCGTGACGATCGGCACCACCGCCGGCGCGCCCTTCTCGATCCGGCCGATGGCCTCGACCGGCAGCAGGTCGGCGTACTGGAACTGGCCCGACAGCGAGCCTTCGACGCGGGTGTTGGCATTCGGCACCGGCACGAAGCGCAGTTCGTCGAGCACGGCTTCGCGGCGCCCGGCATAGCCGCTCGGTGCTTCCTTGCGCGCGCTGTAGCCGTCGAAGCGTGTCAGCACCGTGAACTGGTCGGGCCGGCGCTCCTTGAACTTGTACGGGCCGGTGCCGATGAAGTCCTTGAGCTGCGGCGCGATGCTCTCCTTGGCCATGATGGCCGCCATGCCGCTCGGCAGCGCGAGCTGGGCCAGCAGCGGCGCATACGGGTTCTTGAGCTTCAGCTCGACGCCGAGCGGGCCCTTGGCGCTCAGCGACTCGACTTCCTTGGCGACCGACTTGCCGCGCGGCGAGAGTTCCATCCAGCGCTGCAGCGAGGCCACCACGTCGTCGGCGTTGAGGTCGCGCCCGTTGTGCAGCTTGACGCCCTTGCGGATCGTGAAGCTGTAGCTGAGGCCGTCCTTCGAGACCACCGGCATGCCTTCGGCCAGCATCGGCGCCACGTTCCAGTTGGCGTCGAAGGTGTAGAGCGGCTCGTAGACGTGCTGCATGATCGTGCCGACCAAGTCGGCGGTGCTGACCATCGGGTCCAGGCCCTGCGGCTCGCCGACCATGGCGAGATTGGCGGCCCCGCCCTTGGGCAGTTCGGCCTGGGCCGCACCGGCCCACAGGCCGAGCGCGACGCAGGCGGCGAACGCCCCCGCGAGCGGACGCCATGGCGATCCACGCGTTGGCTTCAACCGGAGAAAACCAGATGTGGCTACAGTGTTGGCGGAAGATTGCATCGCGGCTCCGTGAGTAATAACATTACATCGGCGATCGTATTTCTCTGCGAATTGCGCGTCAAACGGGGGTTTACCCTTAACTTTTCTGTAATTTCATTACACATCTAACCGCTATGTCCAAAGTTGAAATGCTCGGCCAGTCGCCGATCGCCTCCGATCGCCAGGCCCGTCCGCTGTCGCCCGCCACCCGCGCCGGCGACTTCGTCTTCGTCTCGGGCCAGGTGCCCACCGACGACCAGGGCCAGGTCGTCGTCGGCGGCATCGAGGTGCAGACGCGCCAGGTCTTCAAGCGCATCGAGCAGGCCCTGGCGCTGGCCGACTGCACCCTGGCCGACATTGCCAAGGTCAGCGTCTGGCTCGACGACGCGCGCGACTTCGGCAGCTTCAACCGCGTCTACATGGAATGCCTGGGCGAGCACCGGCCCGCGCGCTCGACCGTCGAGGCGCGGCTGATGATCGACGCCAAGGTCGAGATCGACGTCACGGCCTACAAGCCGCGCGGCTGAGACGGAGACCGCGCCGATGTCTTCCCATCACCTGGTGGCGGTCGACTGGGGCACCAGTTCGCTGCGCGGCGCGCTGCTCGACTCCGACGGCAGCGTGCGCGAGGAGCAAAGCCATCCGCGCGGCATCCTGAGCGTCAAGCCCGGCGGCTTCACCGAGGTCTTCGAGACCCTGTTCGGCGACTGGATGCGCCCGCTGGGCACCCGCTGCCTGATCTCCGGCATGGCCGGCAGCAAGCAGGGCTGGGTCGAGGCCCCCTACTGCCCCTGCCCCGCCGGCCTGTCCGAGGTGCGCGCCAAGGTGCTCGAGATCGAGCCCGGGCGGATCTCGATCGTGCCGGGTCTCAACGACAGCCATGACGGCGTGCCCGACGTGATGCGCGGCGAGGAGGTCCAGATCTTCGGCGCCATGGCGCTGACCGGGCTGCGCGACGGCCTGTTCGTGCTGCCCGGCACGCACAACAAGTGGGCCCGCGTCAAGAACGGCATGGTGACGGGCTTTCGCACCTTCATGACCGGCGAGCTCTATGCGCTGCTGAGCCAGCATTCGATCCTGGCGCGCACGCTCGACACCTCGGCGCCGCTCGACGAAGCCGCCTTCCTGCAAGGCGTGACGCAGTCCGACAACGGCCAGGGGCTGCTGCACAACGCCTTCGGCGCGCGCACCCTGGCGCTGTTCGACCGCATGCCGACGCGCGAACTCGCCAGCTACCTGTCGGGCATCCTGATCGGCGAAGAACTGCGCACCCAGTCGGTCCATGCCGCGGTCGACGTGGTGCTGATCGGCAGCCCCGCACTCACGCAGCGCTACCAGCTGGCGCTGCAGGCCTCGGGCACCCAGGCCCGCACGCTCGGCGCCGAGGCCACCTGGGCCGGCTTGCACGCCCTTCACTCCACCAGCCACCGAAAGACATGACCATTCCGCTCGCCAAATTCTCCGCCGCCATGCAGGCACTGCCGCTGGTGGCGATCCTGCGCGGGCTCACGCCGGCCGAAGCGCCCGCGGTGGGCGACGCCATCATCGACGCCGGATTCCGCCTGCTCGAGGTGCCGCTCAATTCGCCGCAGCCGCTCGAGAGCATCGCCCTGCTGCGCCAGCGCTTCCCGCAGGCGCTGGTCGGCGCCGGCACGGTGCTCGACCCGCAGCAGGTGCGGGCGGTGCAGGGTGCGGGCGGCGAACTGATCGTGGCGCCGAACTTCAACGCCGAGGTGATCGCCGAGGCCGTGCGCCTGGGCCTGGTGAGCCTGCCCGGCGTGATGACGCCGACCGAGGCTTTCGGCGCCCTGGCCGCGGGCGCCACCGGGCTCAAGCTGTTCCCGGCCGAGCTGGCTTCGCCGGCAGTGGTCAAGGCCCTGCTCGCGGTGCTGCCCAAGGACACGCCGCTGATGCCGGTCGGCGGCATCACGCCCGACAACATGGACGCCTGGCGTGCCGCAGGATCGGCCGGCTTCGGCATCGGTTCGGCGCTCTACAAGCCGGGCAAGAGTGCCGCCGGGGTGCACGAGGACGCACTGCGCTTCGTTGCCGCGTTCAACCGCACGCAGCGCGCCTGACCGGCGATCACGCGCGCGCCCGCGACCGGGGCCAGAAGAGATCCAACGGCCGGCTGAGCATGCGCAGCACCACGCTCCTGTAGATGGATTTCAGCTGCGCAAAGCGCAGGTCGCGCGAGCGCAGGGCCATGTGGAAGGCGAGCGCGAAGCTCACCGCCACATTGAGGATCGCCATGCTGCCCACGCCCGCGAGCGCCCACCAGAAGGCGCCGGACCGCAGGACGTCCCAGCCGAGCACGCCGACCGCCACGCCGACCGAACCCGTGCTCAAGGTCACGTGGCGCACGTCGAAGCTGAACGCGAAGCCGGAAAGAATCGCGGGCACCAGCCCCAGCATCAGGCCCAGCGAGATGTTGCCGGCCACGCCCGCGATGTTCGAACGCCAGAACGCAGCCAGCTTCGCCGCGCCCGTCGCGCCGAGCGTCAGCCGGAGCCGGCGGTTGTATTCCAGCGCATCGCCGACGCGGTGCAGCACGAACCAGTTGTCGACCCAGCCGGCCAGCAGGCTGGATGACCACAGCAGCACGCCCGTGAGCGCGGCGTAGAACGGCGTCGGCCCGAGCAGCGAGAACGATTCCAGCGTCGACTGCGCCTTCACCGGCGAAATGATGCCGGTGCCGAACAGCGCCTGAAACAGGAGCTGCAGGCCCAGGCACGCCGGAAAGACCATCAGCACGTTGCCAAGCACCGCGGCCGCCTGCGTGCGAATCAGTGCGAAGACGGAGGACATGAATCCGTCCAGCCCCTCCGGCGTCGAGGCGCCGTCGACTTCCCGCGCGAGGGTCGGCGCGGTCATCGCCGGCTGCTTGGTCGCGAGGGAAAAGTGCAGGAAGTGGATGAGCAGGAAGCTCGCCGCATAGTTGATGCCGGCCAGCAGCCCTTCGAGCATCGAGGGCAGGTACGCTCCGGTGATCGCGAACTTGACGCACACGGTCGCCACTGTCACCAGCCCGCCGCCCGCGGCCATCCGCAGCATCGTCAGGTACTCCTGGCGGTCGCGGGCGATGTAGTGCTCGCCGGTGTCGGCGTTGTACTCGACGACTTTTCGCGTGAGCAGCGAAATGTTGCTGCTCAGAAGATGCGAAACACTTCGGCTTTCCTGGTTGGCCTTGACCAGTTCGGCCGTGAGGCGCGAGACGGATCGCATGTCGTCCGAAGCCAGCCACGCATCCAGGAGGTGTTCCGTGCGCGCGATGCGCATCCGCATGCGCTCCATCTGGAACACGATGTCGACGCTGACGCCATTGCGGTAGAGGTTCCTGAACACGTCATCGATCGCGGCATGGCACTGGTCGAGCACCAGCCGCAGGTAGTTGACCTCGCGCAGGAGCTGCGCCGGCTCCGCGCCCTCCTCCACCGCCCGGTGCGCCGCCTCGACCGCGAGCATGGCGCGCGTGAGCCGGTAGAACGGCTGCGACTCGGTGGCCACCCGCGCATCCGCATCGCCGAGCCGGCTGCGGACCAGTTGCGACATGCCGGTCGAGCTGATCTGGCAGGTGAGGTTGTGCAGCGCGGCCAGGAAATCGAGCGAGAACGCACCGGTGCGCCGCGCATCGTCGGCCTCCTCGTGCCGGAACAGCGCGCGGATGCGGTCGAGCAGATCGATGGGCAGCGCATCGATCCACTCGGCATCGTGGCTGGCGCTGAACATCAGCGTGAACAGCGCGCTCAGCTCGCGGCGGTTCGGCGTCGGCGGAATCATCAGCGACTGCACACGCTCGACCAGCGCGCCGACGAAGCCCGAATGCACCGGCATGCCGGCATCGCACAGCAGCGAGATGCCATCGCTCTCGCGCAGCATCGCGCGCAGGATGCCGGCGACGTTCGCTTTCCATGCCGGATTGCGGTCGAGCACGTTCAGCACATGGCGCACCCGCGTGTGTTCGGCGAAGTGGCGCGCGCCGCCCGATGTCCTGTCGTCGCTGCTTTCGGCCTGCAGCTTCCCGGCCCGGCGGATCCAGTGGACGAGTTCGATCAGCCACTCGCTGCGCTCGGTGTACGACGCGCCTGCATCGGCCATGGCCAGCAGCACGTCGAGCTGATGGCCGGCACTGCGCGCTGCGCGCCAGTTCCTGATGAAGGCTGTGAGCGAACGAAACATGCAATTCCCGGAGAGATCCTCGCAGCCGGGTCCCCGCGGAAAACATGCGTGAAGAAACCAACCGGTTCAGACACGCCGGATCGCTGCGGCATCCCTGCGAGGGACGCCGATGATAGCCGCGGCCCGGCGACGCTCCCGGATCAACCCGCCCTTTCGGAGAATCCGGCTTGGGGAATCAGGAAGAGGAAGGCTGGATGCGGCGCAGCAGCCCCGCCGTGGTGCGCGGCCACCCCACGCGGCCGAACCATGCGCCGCCGGCGATGGCCGAGGCGATGACGACGCCATAGACCACCAGCGCAGCGCCCTGGACCGCGAAGACATGCAGCAGGTCGCCGCCCCAGCGCAGCGCGAGCCAGCCACCGAGGCCGGCCACCAGCAGCCGCGCCAGGTTGCCGATCACCGGCCACAGCAGGCGCCCCGCCCCTTGCGACGCGAAGTACAGCACCAGCCCGACGCCGAAGAAGCCATAGAACGGACCGACCGCGCGCAGGTACTGGGCGCCGGCCTCGAGCATCGCCGGGTCGTGTCCGAACAGCAGCAGCCAGGGGCGCGGGAACAGGGCCGCCGCGAGGCCGATGGCGCCGGAGAGCACGAAGGCGATGGCCGCGCCGGCCCAGGTGGCGCGCAAGGCGCGCTCGCGCTGGCCGGCGCCGATGCAGGTGCCGACCATCGCGACCAGCGGCGCGCCGAGGCCGAACACCAGCGGCACCAGCAGGTACTCGAGCCGCGAGGCCGTGCCGTAGCCGGCGATCGCGCCGGGTCCGAAATGGCCGGTCAGCGCGGTCGCGATGCCGATCGACAGGTTGGTCGCCACGGTCGACACGGCGGCGACCAGTCCGATGCGCAGGATGTCGCGAAACAGCGGCCAGCGGAAGCGCATGCCGGCCCATGAAGGCCGCAGCAGGCTGCGCCCGGAGCGCAGGTAGGCCCACAGCGCCAGCGTACCGCCCAGGTAGTAAAGCAGCAGCGCCACCGCCCCGCCGGCGATGCCCAGACCGGGGACCGGGCCCCAGCCGAAGATCAGCAGCGGCGACAGCGGAATGAGCAGCACGACGCCGACCACCGTCACGTTGGCCGGCACCGCCATGTTGCCGGTGCCGCGCACCACCGCCGCCAGCGAGTTGAACAGCCACACCAGCACCGCGCCCGAGAACGCCACGTGGGAATAGACCAGGGCCGCCTCGAGCGAGGCGCCGTCGCCGCCCATCAGCGTGAACAGCCAGCGGCCGCCGAGCAGCATCGCGGCCATGAACAGCACGCCGAAGCCGACCGCGATCGCGATCGCATGCAGCACCAGCGCATCGGCATCGTCGCGCCGCCGGGCGCCGAGTGCGCGCGCGATCGACGAGGCGATGCCGCCGCCCATCGCGCCGGCCGAGGTCATCTGCATCAGCATCACGATCGGGAACACCAGCGCCATGCCGGCCAGCGCATCGGTGCCGAGCTTGCCGACGAAGAAAGTCTCGATCAGCCCGACCGAGGCCTGCGCGACCATCACCACCACGTTGGGCGCGGCCAGCCGCAGCAGCGTTGGCACGATCGGCGCTTCGAGCAGGCGCCGGGTGCGGGGGTCGAGCGCCGTCATACCGCCGCCGTCTTCGCCACCAGCACCGGCCGCGCCTCGCGGATCGGCAGGTTGACCAGCGCCGCGCCGGCCGCCAGCGCGATGTCGATGTACCACACGATGTCGTAGCTGCCGGTGGCCTGGAACACATAGCCGCCGAGGAAGGCGCCGAGGAAACCGCCGACCTGGTGCGCCAGCATCACGATGCCAAACAGCATCGCCATGTTGGCCGGGCCGAACATCTTGGCGACCAGGCCGGCAGTGGGCGGCACGGTCGACAGGAAGGTGATGCCCATCACGGCCGCGAAGACCAGCATCACGGCGGGCGTCTTGGGCGCCAGCAGGAACGCCAGCACCGCCAGGCCGCGGACCGCATAGAGCAGTGCCAGCAGCGACTTCATGCGCCAACGGCCGACCGCCCAGCCCATCGCCAGGCTGCCGACGATGTTGAACAGGCCGATCATGCCGAGCGCCCAGCCGCCGATCTCGGGCGGCAGGCCGCAGGCCGCGACCACGCCGGGCAGGTGGGTGGCCAGGAAGGCGACGTGGAAGCCGCAGACCAGGAAGCCCAGGCTCAGGTAGCGGTAGCTCGGTGTCGCCAGCGCCTGCCCGATGGCCTGGCGCGCGGTCAACGGCCTGGTGCCGCTGGCGGCGGCCGACTGCGCCGCCAGCTGCTTCGAGTTGCCCTTCAGCACCCACACCGCCGGCAGCGCCAGCAGGATCAGGATCGCCAGCCACTGCATCGCGCTGGCCCAGCCGACGGTCGCCATCAGGCCGATCGCGATCGGCGCCATCGCGAACTGGCCGAAGGAGCCGCCCGCGTTCACCACACCGGTGGCCAGGCCGCGCTTGTGGGCCGGCACCAGCCGCGTGGTCGCGGCCATCAGCACCGAGGGGCCGGCCATGCCCGCGCCGCCCGCGGCCAGCACGCCGATCGCGAAGATCAGGCCGCCGGTGGTGGTCATCAGCGGCGTGAGGAAGGTGCCCAGCGCCACCAGCAGCACGCCGATGAAGATCACGCGGCCGGTGCCGATGCGGTCGGCCACCGCGCCCGCGAATGGCTGCGTCAGGCCCCACCAGAGCTGGCCGAAGGCGAAGGCGAGGCTGATGCTGCCGATGCCCAGGCCGGTGGCGGTGTTCAGCGACGACAGGAAGAGCCCCATCGTCTGGCGCACCCCCATGGTCAGGGCAAAAGTGCCGGCCGCGGCCAGCAGCACCAGCCAGACGGCGTAGCGGGCGACGGGCGCCGGGCCCACGGTGGTCTTGTCATTCATCGCGCTCTCCCTCGGTCGTTTCGTCCAGGCCGCTCAGCAACGCGATGCTTTCGTCGACCAGGGCATGCAGCGCCAGCACCCGGTCGATGCCGAGCAGCGCGTTGAGCTTTTCCTGCGCGGTGCGCCAGTGGCGCTGCGCCTCGGCGCGCTTGACGCGGCCGGCCTCGGTGACCTCGACCAGGCGGCTGCGCGCATCGGACCCCTCGCCCTGCGTGAGCCAGCCGGCCGCCACCATCGGCTTGAGGTTGCGCGTCAGCGTCGAGGCGTCGACGCCCATCGCCTTCGCGAGCTCGCCCGGGCGGATCGGCCCGAGGTGCATCACGTGCGACAGCAGCGAGTACTGCGAAGTCTTGAGGCCGCTGTGGGCGACCTCGGCGTCGTAGTGGCGCGAGACCTGGCGCGCCAGGTGCCTGAGCCGGAAATTGGTGCAGCCCTGGGGCTTGACGATGGCATTCATGTCGATCATTGTAGCTACAATCATTGCATATGCAACTTTGACGAGGAAACACGAATGACAGCCACCGATCGACTGGCAGCCTGGATCGCCGAGGAAGACGCCATTTCGGAACGCCTGAACGCCGGGCCTGGCCCCGGCGTGGCGCGTCCCGAGCAGCTTGCCGGCAAGACCGGCCTCGAAATGATGGAGGCCATGCTGCGGGCCGAAATCCCCTATGCGGCGATCGCCAAGACGCTGTCGTTCCAGATCATCGAGGTCGGGCCCGGGCGAGCGGTGTTCCAGGGCCGGCCGCTGGCCGAGCACCTGAATCCGCTCGGCACCATCCACGGCGGCTGGTTCGCCACCCTGCTCGACTCGGCGCTGGGCTGCGCGGTCCACACCATGATGCCGGCCGGCCGCGGCTACACCACCGCCGAACTCGGCGTGAACCTGGTCAAGGCGCTGTCGCCCAAGGTGCAGCGCGTGCGCGCCGAGGGCAAGGTGCTGCATTGCGGCCGCCAGCTGGCCACCGCCGAAGCCCGCCTGATCGGCGCCGACGGCACGCTCTACGCCCACGCCACCACCACCTGCCTGGTGTTCGAGATGCCGAACCGCTGACCGGGCTCCCGCATCCGGGTGCGAAATGATCTTCTTGCAAGGCATGGTGGGCATCGCTACGATCCAAGTCCGCGTCTCTGCCAGTTGAGCGGTACGGCCCGAGCTGCCGTGGAATACGAAAGGAAGCCACGATGAAGCCCCGATGCCTTCGCTGGCGAACGATCAGCGCCTGCGCGACGATCGCAGGGGGCTGCGCCAGCCTCCCCGTGCTCGCCCAATCAGAGGCGATTCCTTCGTTTCGGGAAGTCGACTCCATGGAGGCCCGCGTCCAGGGCTGCGTGACCTGCCACGGCCAGAGCGGCCAAGGCACGAGCAACGGCTACTTCCCCCGCATTGCCGGCAAGCCCGCGGGCTATCTGTACAACCAGCTGGTGGCCTTTCGCGACGGCACGCGGCACTACGCGCCGATGAACTACCTCGTCGCCTATCTGCCGGATGCCTACCTGAAGGAGATTGCCCAGCACTTCGCGAGCCAGCGGCCCCCGTTCGCGCCGGCGGACCCGATGAAGGCGGACCTGGAAACCATGCGCAGGGGCGGCGCGCTGGTGGCGGGCGGAGATGCCGGCAAGGGCATTCCCGCGTGCGTCGCCTGCCACGGCGTCGCGCTGACGGGGATGGAACCGGGCATCCCCGGCCTCGTCGGCCTGCGGCCGACCTATGTGGTGGCCCAACTCACGCGCTGGCGCGTCGGCGAGCGCCACGCGGCCGAACCCGACTGCATGAAGCGCGTGGCCACGCGCCTGTCCGATGCGGACATGAACGCCGTCGCGGCCTTTCTGTCGCAGCAGGCCGCGCCCAAGGACCCGTCGCCGGAACCGGCCAACGTCGTTCGCATGCCCCTGGCATGCGGCAGCCAGAAGTGACGGTCATGAAACTGGCATTCAAGATCCTCCTCGCGCTCGTGGTGCTGGCGGTGGCGGGCGCCGCCGTCTTGTGGTGGTTGCGGCCTTCCGCATTGCCCGAGCCCGGCCGCGCCAGCACGGCCCCGAAGGATGCGACCACCGAGGTCATCAACCGCGGCGAGTACCTCGCGCGTGCCGGCGACTGCGTGGCCTGCCACACGGAGGCCACGGGCAAGCCATTCGCGGGCGGCCGCGCGATGCCCACGCCTTTCGGCGCACTCTTCGTGCCCAACATCACGCCGGACGACGAGACCGGGATCGGCCGATGGACCCCCGATGACTTCTACCGGATGATGCACACCGGCGTTTCCAAGGACGGCACGCTGCTGTATCCGGCCATGCCGTTCGCCTCCTACACCAAGGTCACGCGGGCGGACAGCGACGCCATCTTCGCCTACCTGATGTCGGTCACGCCAGTGCGCCAGCAGAACCGGCCGCACGAGCTCAAGTTCCCTTTCAACAACCGGGAGCTCCTGATCGGGTGGCGAACGCTCTACTTCAAGGAAGGCGAGTTCATCCCCGACCCGAAGCAGAACGCCGAATGGAACCGCGGCGCATACCTTGTCCAGGGGCTCGGCCACTGCGCGATGTGCCACACGGCCATCAATGCGCTGGGCGGATCGAGCGAATCGAAGGCCTTCGAAGGCGGCATGATCCCGAACCAGAACTGGTACGCCCCATCGCTCACTTCCAACCGCGAGGCGGGGCTCGGCAACTGGGAGATCCAGGAAATCGCCGACCTGCTGCAAGTCGGCGTCTCGCACCGGGGGACCACCTACGGCCCGATGGCGGAGGTGGTCTACAACAGCCTGCAGTACCTCAGCGACGAGGACGTCAAGGCGATGGCCGTCTACCTCAGGGCCTTGCCCCAGCGCGACTCCGAGCCGCCGCCGACCAGCCAGGCCCGGCTCGTGAGCCCCAGCGTCATGGAAACGGGGCGCAAGATCTACAGCACGCAATGCGCCATGTGCCATGGCGAAGAGGGCAAGGGGCATCCACCGTCGTTCCCGCCGCTGGCGGGCAACCAGTCCATCACGATGGCATCGCCGGTCAACTCGATCCGCATGGTGCTCAACGGCGGCTACGCGCCCGGCACCCGCAAGAACCCGCGCCCGCATGGCATGCCGCCATTCAGCCACATCCTCGACGATGAAGAAGCGGCCGCCGTCGTCACCTACATCCGCGTGGCATGGGACAACAGCGGCACCCCGGTCGACGCATCCCAGATCAGCGAACTGCGCAAGTTGCTGCCCGAGTGAGGAAGCCATTCATGTCCAGCATCAGCGAACAAGAAGAAGACCGCCGCGTCGACGACATCGTGCGCCGAGGGCCCACGGGCGCGTTCGCGGTGGCGGGCATCGCGACGGCCATCGTCGTGGCGATCTACTTCATCTTCTATTTCGCGGTGTACCTGCCGCGCGGTGCGGTGCAATGAGTGCGACCCTGCCCTCGCATGAGTCCGAAGCGATCGCCGTCGCGGCGGAGCGACGCTGGACCTGGATCGTCGGCGCGATCATCGCGGTGCTGATCCTGATGATGGTCGTCACCGGCGTGCACTGGGCCTCCATGCCGCCGTCGCGCGTGGAAACGATCGACGTGAAGACGCTGCATCTGCGGGGCGAGTTCATCGAGAGCAATCTCGGCACGGCCATCGAGTCGGACGGCCGGGTGGTCGTGCGTCTGATCGCGCAGCAGTATTCGTTCGAGCCGCAATGCATCGCGGTCCCGGCCGACACGCCCGTGACCTTTCGCGCAACGGCGACGGACGCCATCCACGGATTCATCATCGGCCGGACCAATGCCAACACGATGGTCGTGCCGGGCTTCGTGGCGACCTTCACGACGTCGTTCAGCCGGACCGGCGAACAGTTGATGCCGTGCCACGAGTACTGCGGCACGGGCCACGAGGCGATGTGGGGGCGCGTGCAGGTGCTGCCGCGCGACGAATTCATGGCCAAGGCCCGGCCGGGTGAAAGGCTCAGTTGTGTTGCACGCTAGAAAGCTCGTTCTGGCCCACTTCTGGGTGGCCTTCATCGCCTTTCTGGGCGCGCTGGTGCTGGGTGCGTGGCAGATGTACATCCGCAGCCCGCTTTCGACCTGGATTAACAATCCCGAGCACTACTACCGCTCGGTCACCGCGCACGGAACGGTCATGGCCTACGTCCTGCCCACGCTGGTGGCGATGGGCTTCGGCTATGCCATCTCCGAGCTTGCGCTCAAGAAGCCGCTGATCGGCGTGCGCTGGGCGTGGGCCGGCTTCTGGCTCGTGGTGGTCGGCACGGCGGTGGCGGCCGTGACGATGGCATCGGGCAAGGCGTCGGTGCTCTACACCTTCTACCCGCCCATGCTCGCAAGCCCGTTCTACTACCTGGGCGTGGTGCTGGTGGTCGTGGGTTCGTGGATCTGGGTCGCGCTCATGGCCATCAACCTGCGCGCATGGAAGAAGCAGAACCCCGGCGAGCCCGTCCCGCTGGCGATGTTCGGCAACGTGGCCGGTGCGTACCTGTGGGCCTGGACCTCGCTCGGCGCGGCGATCGAAGTGCTGGTGCTGATCCTGCCGGCCTCGCTGGGGCTCACCGACACGATCAACGCCGGGCTCGCGCGCGTCTTCTTCTCGTGGACGCTGCATGCCATCGTGTACTTCTGGCTGATGCCCTCGTACATCGCGTTCTACACGATCGTGCCGCGCGCCATCGGTGGCAGGCTCTACAGCGACACGATGGGGCGCGTGGCATTCGTGCTCTTCCTCGTGTTCTCGATGCCGATCGGCATCCATCACCTCTTCGCGGACCCGCAGGTGGGCGCGGGCTTCAAGTTCGTGCATGCCGTGATGACGGCGATGGTGTCGGTGCCGACATTGCTCACGGTGTTCACCATCGTGGCGTCGGTCGAGATCGCCGGCAGGCTGCGCGGCGGCCAGGGAATGTTCGGCTGGCTCAGGACGCTGCCGTGGGACAACCCGATGATGCTGGCGGTGACGTTCTCCTTCATCATGCTCGGCTTCGGCGGCGCGGGCGGCATCATCAACATGAGCTACCAGCTCAACGAGACCATCCACAACACGCAGTGGGTGACGGGGCACTTCCACCTGATCTTCGCCGGTGCGATCGTGTTGATGTACTTCATGATCGCCTACGAGCTGTGGCCGCAGCTCACGGGATGCGCGCCGCTGTCGGCCGCGCTCGTCAAGTGGCAGATCTGGCTGTGGTTCGTCGGGATGATGATCCTGTCGATGCCGTGGCACCTGGTCGGCCTGCTCGGCATGCCGCGGCGCATGGCCTACTACGACTTCACGCATCCCGAGTTGCAGCCGCAGGCCTGGACCGTGACCGTGTCGGCGATCGGCGGCTTCATCCTCCTCGCGTCCGGCATCCTGCTGGTGTATACGCTCGCCACTGCCCGCAAGAAGGAAGGCACGGTGGTGGCGCCCTTCACCTTCAGCCGCACGGCGCATCCGTCGGCGCATACGCCGGTCGCGCTGAACGGCTTCGGCCTCTGGGTCGCGATGATGATCGGGCTCACGATCGTCAACTACGGCTACCCCATCGTGCAGCTGGCTTCGCTGAAGGAAGCCTATGTGCCGGTGATACCGATCGGGAGCCGGTGATGAAGGCGCACGACACGACGGGCTGGCGCAACCCCTGGTTCCGCAAGAGCATCTTGTGGCTGATCGTCCTGACCGTGGGCGCTTTCCTGGCGGGCTTCGTGCTGCTGCCTTCGGTGCACAGCGACTTCAGCGCCAAGGGGGTGTGGGCGAGCATCTGCAGGGCGGCCGGGGTGCCGGCCGACTGGTCCTTCGGCGCGGCGCCCCGACAGGCCGCGACCGCCACGGATGTCGTGCTCGATCGATCGATGGGCAAGGAGGGCTCGCGCCAGGCAGTCGGACGCGGCGCCACGCTGGCGCTCAACTGCACGATGTGCCATGGCGCCCAGGGCATGAGCACGTCCGATGCGCCGAACCTCTCCGGCCAATACCCGGAAGTGATCATCAAGCAACTGATGGACTACCGCGGCGGCAAGCGGGGCAGCCCCATCATGGTGGCGCTGTCCAGGAACCTGTCGGACGCGGACATCGCCGACCTGGCGGCCTACTACGCCCAACTGCCGAAGGCGCGAACCGCGCCGACGACCTACGACGAGGAGCTCCCGGCGCTGGTGCGGGTCGGCGCGCCGTTGCGCAATATCGCACCCTGCGTCTCGTGCCATGGCGGCATCGACCAGAAGTTCGGCGCCCCGTGGCTGGAAGGCATGCCCAAGGGCTATCTCGCGCTGCAGCTCAAGGCATTCCGCTCGGGTGAGCGCGGCAACGATTCCGAGGCGCAGATGCGCAACGTGGCCCGCACGATGACGGACGCGGAAATCGAGGACGTCTCGGCGTTCTATGCACGCAAGGCCGGTCCTCGGACCGAATGACCGGTCGCTCCTGGCGGGTCCTGCGCCGGCGTCGCGGAGAACACTTCGAAATTGTGGGTGAATCGGCCCAACACCCCCAAAGACGGCAGTGATAATTATTCGCATTGGCGCGCACCCACCGCCCGCCGGTGCCCCTCGTCACTGCCCCCTGGAGAAGCCACATGACCGCACGCCCTCGCGCGCCTGCCCGCGCGACCCTCGCGCTGGGCGCGACCGCCCTCACCCTGCTGGCCGCCGCCCTGCCGGCGCACGCTGCCGGCGAAGTCACGCTCTACACCACGCGGGAGCCCGGCCTGGTGCAGCCGCTGCTGGCGGCCTTCAGTGCCCAGAACGACATCAAGGTCAACACCGTCTTCGTGAAGGACGGCCTGCTCGAAAGAGTCAAGGCCGAAGGCGCGCGCTCGCCGGCCGACGTGCTGATGACGGTCGACATCGGCAACCTGGTCGACCTGGTCGATGGCGGGGTCACCCAGCCGGTGCAATCGGCTGCGCTCCAGACGGCGATTCCATCGAACCTGCGCGGCGGCGACGGCCAGTGGTTCGCGCTGTCTTTGCGGGCCCGCGTGTTGTATGCCGACAAGAGCCTGCCGCTCACGGCCTTCCGCTACGAGGACCTCGCCAACCCCAGGTACAAGGGCAAGGTCTGCATCCGCTCGGGCCAGCATCCCTACAACGTGGCGCTGGTGTCGGCCATGATCGCCCACGACGGCGAAGCCAAGGCCGAGCGGTGGCTGCGCGGCGTCAAGGCCAACCTGGGACGCAAGGCCACCGGCGGCGACCGCGACGTGGCGCGCGACATCCTCGGCGGCATCTGCGACGTCGGCCTGGCCAACTCCTACTACGTCGGTCAGCTCAAGGGTGCCAAGGAAGGCTCGGACGCCCGCAAGTGGGGCGATGCGATCAAGGTGGTCAAGCCCACCTTCGCCCAGGGCGGCGGCACCCACGTCAACATCAGCGGCGCCGCGGTCGCGAAGCATGCGCCGCAGCGCGCCAATGCGGTCAAGCTGCTCGAGTTCCTGGTGTCGCCGCCGGCACAGGTGCTCTACGCCGAAGCCAACCACGAATTCCCGGTCCGCCAGGGCGTCGCGCTCGATCCGATCATCGCCAGCAGCATCGGCGAGCTCAAGGTCGACCCGCTGCCGGTCGCCGAGATCGCCAAGTACCGAAAGCAGGCCAGCGCGCTGGTCGACAAGGTCGCGTTCGACCAGTGACCCGGCTGCGGCCGGTCGGCCCGGTCTGGCGGACCGCTTCGATGACGATCGCGCTCGGCGTGCTGGCGCCGGTGCTGAGCCTGTTGTGGCTGGCCTTCGGTTCGGGCCTCGGCCACTGGGCCCGGCTGGTGCGCGACGTGCTGCCGCAGGCGGCGCTCGACACCGCCGTGCTGCTGGCCGGCGTCGGCCTGCTGGTGCTGGTGATCGGCACCGGCTGTGCCTGGCTGGTCAGCACCTGCGACTTCCCCGGCCGCGGCGTGCTGCACTGGGCCTTGCTGCTGCCGCTCGCGATGCCGACCTACATCGTGGCCTTCGCCTATCTCGACCTGCTGCATCCGCTCGGCCCGGTGCAGGGCGCGCTGCGCTGGCTGCTGGGTTTCGACAGCCCGCGCCAGTTTCGCCTGCCCGACCTGCGTTCGATGCCGGGCGCCATCTTCGTGCTCGGCTTCGTGCTCTACCCCTACGTCTACATGACCGCTCGCGCCATGTTCATGACCCAGCCGGCCCACCTGATGGAGGCGGCCCGCTCGCTCGGCGAGAGCCGCGCCGGTGCCTTCTTCCGGGTCGCGCTGCCGCTGGCCCGGCCGGCGCTGGCCGTCGGCCTCAGCCTGGCGCTGCTGGAGACGCTCAACGACATCGGCGCCTCCGAATTCCTCGGCATCCGGACCCTCACGGTCGCGGTCTACACCACCTGGATCACGCGCTCCGACCTCGCCGGCGCGGCGCAGATCGCGTCGGCGATGCTGCTGGTCGTGATCGCGCTGGTGCTGCTGGAGCGCCACGGACGGCGCCGCCAGCGCTTCGGCTCGGCCCAGCGCATGCGCGCCATCCAGCCGCGGCGCCTGCACGGCACGGCCGCCTGGCTGGCCAGCGCCGCGGCGGCGCTGCCGGTGCTGGTCGGCTTCGCGGCGCCGGCGCTCCATCTGGTGTGGGAGACCGTGAAGCGGCTGCGCCAGGGCAACGGCATTTCCGGCGCGTTGATCGACAGCCTGCTCAACACGCTCGGCGTCGCGGCCGGCGTCACAGTGGTCGCGGTGGCTGCCGGACTGGTGGTCGCCTGGGCGATCCGGGCCCAAGGTTCGACGCACGATGGCGCGCGCTGGCAAGGCCGGGCCGCCACGCTGGGCTATGCGGTGCCGGGCACGGTGCTGGCGATCGGCCTGCTGACCCCGGCGCTGGCCGCCGATGCCGCCCTGGCCACGCTGATCGGCCACCCGGGCCTGCCGCTGATGGGCGCTGGCGTGGTGCTGGTGGTGGCCTGCGCGATCCGCTTCCTGGCGATGCCGGTGGGCGGCATCGAGGCCGGTCTCGCGCGCATCCCGCCGGCACTCGAGCAGGCCGCCCGCCTGCTCGGCGAAAGCACCGGCGGCACCTTGCGCCGGGTCCACCTTCCGCTGCTGCGGCCGGCGATCGCCGCCAGCGCGCTGCTGGTGTTCGTCGACGCGATGAAGGAGCTGCCGGCCACCCTGCTGCTGCGCCCGGCCAACTTCGACACGCTGGCCACCCGGCTCTACGCCGAGGCGGCGCGCGGCACCTACGAGGAAGGCGCGATCGCGGCGCTGGCGATCGTGGTGGCCGGGCTGCTGCCGGTGGTGCTGCTGGCGCGCCATGGCCTGTCGGAGACCACCGCATGAGCCCCCGCCCGGCCGTTCCGAAGGGGGCTCGCACCGCAGTGCGAAGCACGGAGGTCATCCAATGAGCGCCGCGCTGTCCCTCGAGGGGCTGCGCCTCGGCTACGAAGGCCCAGGCGGGCTGCACACGGTGGTCGAGGACTTCTCGCTGGCGCTCGACGCCGGCGACATCGGCTGCCTGCTCGGCCCTTCGGGCTGCGGCAAGTCCACGGTGCTGCGTGCGATCGCCGGCTTCGAGCCGGTGCGCGCCGGCCGCATCCGGCTGGGCGGCGTCACCTTGTCCTCGCCCGAGGTCCACCTGCCGCCCGAGCGGCGCAGGGTCGGCATGATGTTCCAGGAGTACGCGCTGTTTCCGCACCTGGACGCGGCGCGCAACGTGGCCTTCGGGCTGCGCCGCCTGCCCCACGCCGAGCAGCATCGGCGCGTCGCGAAGATGCTGGCGCTGGTCGGCCTTCCGGATGCCGGCGAGCGCCATCCCCACCAGCTCTCGGGCGGCCAGCAGCAGCGCATCGCCTTGGCCCGTGCGCTGGCGCCCGAGCCGGCGCTGCTGCTGCTCGACGAGCCTTTCTCGAACCTCGACGGCGCCACCCGCGAACGGCTGACCGCCGAGGTGCGCGAGATCCTCAAGGCCGCCGGCCAGACCGCGGTGCTGGTGACCCACAACGAGGCCGAGGCTCGCGCCATGGCCGACTGCGTCGGCGTGATGGACGAGGGGCGGCTGCGTTCCTGGGACACCCCCTCGCAAGACTAGAAGCGGACAGTGGCGCGACAATGTCGCAGCAACAACCAGACGACCACGATATGCGACTCCTCCACACCATGCTGCGCGTCGGCAACCTCCAGCGCTCGATCGATTTCTACACCCAGGTGCTGGGCATGCAGCTGCTGCGCACCTCCGAGAACCCCGAATACAAGTACAGCTTGGCTTTCGTCGGCTACGAAGGCAACCCGGCCCAGGCCGAGATCGAGCTGACCTACAACTGGGGCACCGAAAGCTACGAGATGGGCACCGCCTACGGCCACATCGCGCTCGGCGTGCCCGACGCCTACGCGGCCTGCGAGAAGATCAAGGCGGCCGGCGGCAACGTCACGCGAGAGGCCGGGCCGGTCAAGGGCGGCAGCACCGTGATCGCGTTCGTTACGGATCCGGATGGCTACAAGATCGAATTGATCCAAAGGGAATCAACCGCGGACAGCCGCCCGTCAGACGCCAAGAGCGATCCGCTGCGCGCCTGATCGAGCCCCGATGCCCGCATCAGGGACTGAAGATCAGGACCACGTAGACGAGGAACACGACCAGATGCACGGCGCCTTCGAGGACCGTCGTGCGCGGCCCTGAGAACGTGAGCGTGCTCAGGATCAGCGTGAGGGCGAGCAAGGTCATGCCGGTCGGATCCAGGCCCAGGATCACGGTCTTGCCCGTCACGAGGCCGATGATGAGGATCGCCGGTACGGTGAGCCCGATGGTGGAGGCCGCGGCGCCGAGGCACAGGTTGATCGAGCGCTGCAGTTGGTTCGCCCGCGCCGCGGCCAGCGCGCTGATTCCCTCCGGCGCGAAGACGATGACGGCAATGAGCACGCCGCCCAGGGCCGAAGGCGCCGCCAGCGCTGCGGTGCCGTGGTCGATCAGCGTGGCGAGGCGCCCGGACAGCAGCACGATCGGCAGCAAGGTGACAAGCAGCAGACCCGTGTGGCGGACCATCGCGGCAGCGGATGGACCGCGCCTTGCATGCATGCCTGCGCCGGCCCCGGCGGACGTGCCGCTCTGCGCGTCGACAAAGAAGTCCTGGTGACGGCGCGTCTGGATCAGCAGGAAAATCGCATACAGCAGGATCGTGAAGAGAGAGAAGAAGGCCGCCTGGATGACCGTCAGGCTGCCGGCCGGAACCGCTTGCGTGAAATTGGGCAGGATGAGCGCCACCGATGACAGCGGGATGATCACCGCGAGATACGCGACGGCACCCTGCAGGTTGTAGGCCTGTTCGCGATGGTGCAGCCCGCCCATCAGCAGGGCCAGTCCGACGCCGCCGTTCAGCGCGATCATCAGCACGCCGAACATCGTGTCGCGGCCCAGCGTCGGCGTGGCGTCGCTGCCGATCGCCACCGCGGCGATCAGCACGACCTCGATGATCACGATCGACAGCGTGAGCACCAGCGAGCCCAGCGGGTCGCCGAGCATGTCGGCGAGATGGTCGGCCTGTTCGACGACGCCAAAGGCGCACCACAGGATGATGACGAACAGCCAGAGAAAGAACAGCGCGGCGCGCAGGCCCGAAGCGAGATCGGCAAGCCACGCGTCTCCGAACAGGAAAAACAGCGCCACCGTAGTCCACGCAACAGCAAGACGTCCGATGAGGATCATGATGGGCTCCGGGCTGGACCGGGGCCTTTTTACCGGGACGGCGCGTGCTTGTAAACCTGAACGATTCTGCGATCCGACTGCGTCGGATGCGGCCATCCATCGAAAAGCGACGGCGTGCATCTGCCGTGCGGATCGCGATGAAATGTGTCTGGATCGACAATCATCGCGACGAGTACACGGTCAGTCGGCTCCGCCGGGTGCCGGGTGCTGAGTCAGAGCCACGGGCGGGTTGTCAGCCTGTCGTAGCGACTTTCACTGCTCCGACCGCCGGCGTCCGAACGTAGTAGTTGTCCCATTCGGTCGCTTCAACCAGCTCAAAACCGTGCCGGACATAAAAGCGATTCGATTCGCTCGCCCGCAACGCGCCAACCCGGACCGGCATCCCTTGTGCATCTGCATCGGCGAGTACGACTGCAAGCACGGCGCCCCCGACTCCCCTGCCCTGATACGCGGGATGAACATAGAGGTGGTCAAGGAGAAGTTGGTCGCCTTGATGGCGCACCACGACAAATCCGACTCTATGCCCGTCGACGACCAGATGACGGCTGGACGCCGGCGTGAAGTTGGCGAGAAAGCGGTCTCTCGCACGTTGTGGGTCGAAGCGGCCTACCCGTTCGAGACTTGGGCGCATCGCAATGACGCGGAGCGCGGCAAGGTCCTCGGCGTCCTGCGCTGAGGCGGTTTCGAAGTGAACCGAGATGGTGCGCATCGGGTGAAAGGTCTGAAGGTCCGATCCTGGACGGGGGCGGGGGCCGGCGGATCAGCAGCCCAGCAAATCCGCCAGCGCCCCGATGTCCCGCGCATGCAGCGTGTTGTCGGGCTGCGGCGAGACATCCTTCGGCCGGCCGGGGCCGAACTCCAGGGGCCGCTCGATGTAGCCGGTACGCAGTCCGCAGCCGCGCGCCGCGGTCAGATCGTCGTGGTGCGCCGCGGCCAGCATCACCTGCCCCGGCGTCACATCGAACACCGCCGCCACGCCCAGGTAGGTGCGCGGATCGGGCTTGTAGGCCTTGAACACCTCGGCCGACAGCACGCAGTCCCATGGCAGGCCGGCGCGCTTGGCCATCTCGGTGAGCAGGCCGATGTTGCCGTTGGACAGCGTGCAGATCGTGTACCTGCGCTTGAGCCGGGCCAGGCCCTCGACCGCATCGGGCCAGGCCGGCAGCCGGTGCCAGGCGCGGTTGAGCTCGCGCTTGGTGTCCGAATCGAGGTCGGCCACGCCGAAGTCCTGCAGCACCTGGCCGAGGATGCCCATGTGCAGTTCGTCGAGCAGGGTGAAGCCGCCCTCGCCTGCCGCCAGGCGCTCCATCACGCCCTTCATCGCCGGCTGGTAGCCGGCGCGCCAGGCCAGCGCGAAGGCGCCGCCATCGACACCGGGCAGCAGGCGCTCGGCCTCCGCGGCAATGCCGGAATACCAGTCGACCACGGTGCCGAAGACATCGAAGGCGATGACCTTCAGCTCGCTGCCGTCCACGACCTCCCCCATGGCCCCGTCCTTCAACGTGCCAGTTGGCAGGCTTCGCGCGCCAGCGACTCGATGCGGCCCCAGTCGCCCGCGGCGATGGCGTCGGTCGGCACGATCCACGAACCGCCCACGCAGGCCACGTTGGAGAGCGCGAGGAACTCGTGCGCATTGCCGGCGTGAATGCCGCCCGTGGGACAGAACTTGACGTCGCCGAAGGGGCCTTGCCAAGCCTTCAGCATCGCCAGGCCGCCGGCCTGCACGGCCGGGAAGAACTTGAGCTCGGTCAGGCCGTCTTCCTGGGCCATCATGATCTCGCTGCCGGTCGCGACGCCGGGCAAGAGCGGCAGGCCGAGGTCGTGGCAGGCCTTGCCGACCGCCCGCGTATAGCCCGGACTGACCCCGAAACGGGCCCCGGCCAGCGCCGAGGCCTGGGCGTCGGCGGCGCTGCGGATGGTGCCGGCGCCGGCCACGGCCTCGGGCACCTCCTTCGAGATGAGCTCGATGCATTCGAGCGCCTCGCGGGTGCGCAAGGTCACTTCGAGCATCCGGATGCCGCCGGCCACCAGCGCCCGCGCCAGCGGCACCGCGTCCTTGACGTCGTGCAGCACGATGACCGGAATGACCGGGGCGTCGCGCATCACGTCGAGCGCGGAAATCTTGTCGTTCACAGCCATGAGCAGGCTCCTTCTTCAGCAGTCAATGCATTGCGCCGCATGCCGGCGAACAGGTCGCGTCCCAGCCCGCGGCCGTTGGCGGCGCGTGCTTCGTCGGGCATCTTCGAGATTTCTCGTGCCGCCCATTCGTCCTCGGGCAGCAGCACGGTGAGCGTGCCGGCCACGCCGTCGAGCCGGATCAGGTCGCCGTCGCGCACCTTGGCCAGCGGGCCTCCGGCCGCGGCCTCGGGCGAGACGTGGATGGCCGCCGGCACCTTGCCCGAGGCGCCGCTCATGCGGCCGTCGGTCACGAGTGCCACCCGGAAGCCCTTGCCCTGCAGCACCGACAGCGGCGGCGTGAGCTTGTGGAGCTCGGGCATGCCATTGGCCTGCGGGCCCTGCCAGCGCACCACGCAGACCACGTCGCGCTCGAGCTCGCCGGCCGTGAAGGCCTGCTGCAGCGCGGCTTGCGAGTCGAAGACCCGGGCCGGCGCCTCGATCACGTGGCGGTCGCCGGGCACCGACGAGATCTTGATCACGCTGCGCCCCAGGTTGCCCTGCAGCAGCTTGAGCCCACCGGTGGCGCTGAACGGCGCCGAGACCGGACGGGCGATGGTGTCGTCCTTCGACGGCGCGGCCGACTTCCAGGTGAGCGGCCGCTGGTCCGAGGGCGTGCCGGCCAGCACCGGGATGCCGGCGAATTCGCGGATGCCGCCGGCGCGCACGCTGAGCACGTCGGCATGCATCAGGCCGGCATCGAGCAGTTCACCGATGACGAAGCCCGGGCCGCCCGCCTCCTGGAAGCCGTTGACGTCGGCGGTGCCGTTCGGATAGACCCGCGTCAACAGCGGCACCACCTCCGACAGTTCGGCGAAGTCGTTCCAGTCGATCAGGATGCCGGCGGCACGCGCCACCGCCACCCAGTGGATCAGGTGATTGGTCGAGCCACCGGTGGCCAGCAGCGCCGCCATCGCGTTGACGATCACGCGCTCGTCGACCAGTTCGCCGATCGGCGGCACCGCGAAGGCCGCGTCCGAGGCCCGGCCCAGCACCGTGCGCACCGCCTCGCGCGTGAGCGCCTCGCGCATCGCGTCGCCGGGCTGGATGAAGGCCGAACCCGGCACATGCAGGCCCATGGCCTCGAGCAGCATCTGGTTGCTGTTGGCGGTGCCGTAGAAGGTGCAGGTGCCCTGCGCGTGGTAGGCCTGCATCTCGGCGTCGAGCAGGCCCTGGCGGCCCACCAGGCCCTGCGCCGCCTGTTCGCGGACCTTGGACTTGGCCGTGTTCGACAGGCCCGAGGGCATCGGCCCGGCCGGCACGAAGACCGTCGGCAGATGGCCGAAATGCAGCGCGCCGATCAGCAGGCCCGGCACGATCTTGTCGCAGACGCCGAGCATCAGGGCCGCATCGAACATGTCGTGCGTGAGCGCCACCGCGGTGCCCATGGCGATCACGTCGCGGCTGAACAGGCTCAGCTCCATGCCGGGCGTGCCCTGGGTCACGCCATCGCACATCGCCGGCACGCCGCCGGCCACCTGGGCGGTGGCGCCGAGCCGGCGGGCCTCGTGCTTGACGATGTCGGGGTAGCCCTGGTACGGCGCATGGGCCGAAAGCATGTCGTTGTAGGCGGTGACGATGCCGATGTTGGGTGCGCGTTCGCTCACCACTCTGAACTTGTCGTTGGCCGGGATGCCGGCGACGGCATGCGCCACGTTGGCGCAGCCCATCCGGTCGGAGCCCCGGTCGCGGCCGCGGGTTTCGGCCAGGTCCTGAAGATAGGCACTGCGCAGGCTCAGGCTTCGCGCACGAATGCGCTCGGTGACAGCGCGGACGGTGGGATGGGTGTTCATGGGCTGTGTCGCTCTGCCGATGAGCCAGCGTGGGGCGGCTCGGAAGTGCATGGTAACAAGCCCTCATGAAAAAGCCCGGACAGGCCGGGCTTTTTCTGAGAGGCGCGCTGCGACTTCAGTCCAGCAGCTTGACTTCGACCCGGCGCGCCTCGGCATTGTTGCCGCTGCCGGCCGTGACGGCCGGCTTCTGCAGGTCGACCTTGTCGGCCGGCACGCCCAGGCCGGTCAGCACGTCGCGCACCATCTCGGCGCGCTTCTTCGCCAGGGCCTCGTTGATGGCGGCGTCGCCGGTGGTGTCGTGGAAGCCGGAAATGACCGCCTTGTGCCCGCTTTCGATCCCCTTGATCACGACGGCCAGGGCCTCTGCCGCGCCCGGCGCCAGGTCGGCGCTGGCCGTGGCGAAATAGAAGTTCACGACACCGCCGACGACGCGGATGCTGGCGCCGTCGGGAATCACGACCGTCACCGTTTCGGTGACCACCGCCAGCGTGGTCGCCGGCGCGGCCGCGGCCACCGGTGCGGCCGTCGGGCCCGCCGCATGGCCCCGGGTGTAGAGCACGATGCCGATCACGAACAGGATCACCAGGGCGATCAGGCCCAGCACGAAGGCCAGGATGAAGTTCTGCTGGCTCTCGTCGTCACTGTGGGCGGACATGGGCGGGGCTCCGTAGTTGAGGGGTCGGTAAATAATGGTGCGGTGAACCATGACCGCCAAATTGTAGGCGTCGCTGCCCGGCCCCCCGGCGGCGACCCCGGCCCGCCCGGCCTGGACCCCATGCCCACGCCCCTGCGCGACCCCAAGCCGATGCTCGATCGCGTGATCGACGAATGGGGCGGGCACGAGGACCTGTGGCTGTTCGGCTACGGCTCGCTGATCTGGCGGCCCGACTTCGGCTTCATCGAAAGACATCCGGCCCGGGTCCATGGCTGGCACCGCGCGCTCAAGATGTGGAGCCGGATCAACCGCGGCACGATCGAGAACCCGGGGCTGGTGTTCGGGCTGCTCTCGGGCGGCAGCTGCCGCGGCATGGTGTTCAGGGTGCCGGCCGCCGAAGGGCTGGAGACCCTCGGCCGGCTCTGGCTGCGCGAAATGCCCACCGGGGTCTACGACCCGCGCTGGCTCGACTGCACGACGCCGCATTCGAAGGTCCGGGCGCTGGCCTTCACGCTGTCGCGGCGCAGTCCCAATTTCACCGGCGAGCTCAGCGACGAGCGCTATGCCCACATCTTCGCCAACGCTGTGGGCCGCTACGGCAGCTCGCTCGACTATGCCGAGCAGACCCTGCTCGAACTGCGACGCCATGCCATCCACGATGCCGCGCTGGCGCGCCTGGTGAAGCTGGCCCAGACGCGGCTGTCGGCCCCGGCCGACAGCGCCGAGCCGGAGCCTTCGGTATACCCTCTGGGGTCAGCATCCACCCAAAAATTCAAGGAGTAGTCCGACCATGCGCCCTCGCCTCATCGCCCCTGCCATCGCCGTGGCCGCGGCCAGCCTGCTCGCGGCCTGCGGCACGCTGGGGCCGCAAGCCGGCGCGACCGCCGAACTGGCGCCGACCGGCGCCATCACGCCGAACCCGACCCTGGGCAAGGTGAGCTTCACCGCGCTCGAGCACGGCGTGCGCGTGAAGGGCGAAGTGCGCGGCTTCGCGCCAGGCACGGAGCATGGTTTCCACATCCACGAGAAAGGCGACTGCGGCGACAACGGCAATGCCTCGGGCGGCCATTTCAACCCGGCTGGCGGCACCCACGGCAAGTTCGCCGCACCGGGAAGCCACGCAGGCGAACTGCCCAGCCTGGTGGCCGACGCCAACGGAGTGGCCCGCTTCAGCGTCGACGTCCACACCATCTCGATGACCGAGGGTGCGGCCAACAACATCATCGGCCGTGCGCTGGTCGTGCACCGCGACCGCGACGACTTCACGACGCAGCCGGCGGGCAATTCAGGCCCGCGGATCGCCTGCGGGATCATCGCCCGGAATTAGGGTGAACAGGCCCTAACCCAGCCGCGCCTTCATCAAGGCCTCGGCGCGCGCGAGTTCCTCGGGCGTGTCGATGTCGGTCACGATGCCGATGTCGTCGACCTCGATGTCGGCCACCTGCCGCGCCTCCCGGAGCGCGCGCAGCACCGGGGCGGCGCCCTGGTTTCCCGACAGCAGCGAAAGCGCATCGAAGCAGCCGGCGGCGAAGCCCACCGGATGGCCGCGCTGGCCCCGGTAGTGCGGCTGCGCCGCCTGCACCGACCAGGCCAGCGCCGACGCCACGGCCTGCAAGGTCGCGGGCTGCACCAGCGGCAGGTCGGCCGGCAGGATCAGCCATCCCGCGGCGCCGGGCGTGGCCCGCACGGCGGCGGCGATCGAGTCGCCCATGCCCGGGTGGCCGACATCCTCGAGATGCCAGGGCAGCCCGCTGGCGCGCACCGCGGCCAGCGTGTGGTCGAGCACTGTGGCGCCGGCCAGCGCGGCCTGCAGCTTGTGGCCGCTGCCGCCGGCGGCACGAAAGCGCTCGCCGCGGCCCGAGGCGAGCACGATGACGGTCGGCAGGGGCGGTTCGGCGGCGGGAGTCATGCGACGGAGTATCCACGCTTGGCTTGCGCAACAATGGCGTCATGCCTTCACCCAATGAATCACTGGCCGCCCTGCGCAAGAGCTACGAGCGCGCCGAGCTCGACGAAACCAGCAGTGCCGCCGATCCGCTCGACCAGTTCGAGCGCTGGCTGGCCGAGGCCATCGACGCCCAGGTGCCCGAACCCAACGCGATGACCTTGGCCACGGTGGGCGGCGACCTGCGCCCCTCGACACGGATCGTGCTGGTCAAGGGCTACGACGCCCGCGGGATCGTCTGGTACACCAATTACCAGAGCCGCAAGGGCCAGGAGCTGGCCGGCAACCCCTATGCGGCGCTGCAGTTCCACTGGGTCGAACTCGAACGCGTGGTGCGCATCGAGGGCCGGGTCTTCAGGGTCGACGACGCCGAGAGCGACGCCTACTTCGCCAGTCGCCCGCTCGACTCCCGCATCGGCGCCTGGGCCAGCCCGCAGAGCGAGGTCATCAGCGGCCGCGATGTGCTGGTGAAGAACGCCGCGGTGCAGGCCGCAAGGCACCTGCTGTCGCCGCCGCGGCCGCCCCACTGGGGCGGCTTCCGGCTGGTGCCCGACCGCTGGGAGTTCTGGCAGGGCCGCAAGAGCCGCCTGCACGACCGGCTGCGCTATCGCGCCGAGGGCGGCGCCTGGGTGCGCGAGCGGCTGGCGCCCTGAGCCGGCTTCAAAGGCGCCCGGCGAGCGCCATCACGATCGACAGCGAGACCAGCGCCATCACGGTCGAGACCACGACGCTGGCGGTGATCAACCCTTCCGAAGTCCGGTAGCGCTGCGCGAACAGGAACACGTTGGCGCCGATCGGCAGCGATGCCGCCACCACCATCACGGTCAGCGGCAGGCCGCGCAGGCCGAAGGCAAGTCCGAACGCCGCGACCAGCGCCGGGTGCACCAGGTTCTTGATCGAAGCATGGAGGAGCGCGGTGCGCCAGTGCTGGCCGACCGGCGTCAACGCCAGCGTGATGCCCACCAGCATCAGCGCCACCGGGCTGAAGGCTTGGCCGAGCAAGGCGATCGGCTTGTCGATCGCGGCCGGAATCTCGAGCCCGGTCTGTGCGAACAGCAATCCCAGCAGGAGCGGTGCCTGCACCGGATGGACGATCGCGTTGCGCAGGGCGCGCAACACGGTCCGCGCCATCGCGCGCCGCCCGGCCCCGCCGGGCTCGATGCGTTGCGCATCCTCCTGCGCCAGCGCGAGCTCGAGGAAAACGGTGGCGCTGGTCAGCAGCACCAGCGAGTGCAGCGAGATCAGCGTCAGCAGCACCACCATGCCCTGCGGGCCGTAGGCCAGGCCGACGAGCGCGATGCCGATCATCACGGTGTTGCTGTAGGTGTTGGCCAGCGCCAGCACGACGCCCGTGCGATTGAAGCCGCGCCAGACCAGCGTGGCCGCGAAGATCAGGCCGGCGGCGACGAAATAGGCCGCCACCGGCTTCAGGCTCAGCTGCTCGATCCGCACCGTGCTCATCGAACGAAACAGCAAGGGCGGCGCCAGCAGCAGGAACACCAGGTTGGACAGGTCCTTGACCGAGTCGCCCCGGATCCAGCGCATCCTCCCTGCCAGCCAGCCGACCGCGATGAGGATGACCACGGGCAGCAGCGAGGAAACGACGAGACCATTCATGGAGCTTTCGAGAATAGCCGACGTGGTCTTTGGACCATCCGCTCACCGTCGGTGCGGGCCCGGCAAGCGGTGCGGGCCGGGCTTGGGGGTGTTCAAAGCGCAGTGACGTTCCAACGCCGATGCAACCCCGACGTACCAGCGGTGGCGGGCGGTATGCCCCGGGCCGGCCGTTGAGGCACCGCCGAGCAGCGCAGCGGCAGGCGGATCAGGGCCGCGCGTGTTTGAGTGGAGCGCAGCGGAGCGAGTTTGCGCGGACCCCGCGTACCGCGAGCAGCGCAGGGAAGCCGCGAAGCGGCCGGTGACGTCGGCCGGCCCGGGGCATACCGCCCACCGCCGCCAACCCGCCACCCGACGCCCCGACATGACCCCTAGAACGTAGCCCTCAACCCCACCTTCAAGCTGCGCCCCGGCAGCGGCGCAGCCGGATACACCGTCGTCGTCAGGATCGAGGTCGCGCTGTAGGCCAGCGTGTTCCCGATGTTGTCGACCCGCGCGTACCACGTGAGGTTGGCGCTCTGGACCCGCTGCCTGTAGCTGAGCGACGCGGTCCACAGCGTGTAGGCCTCGGTCGCGCGGTCGCCCATCGGTGGCACGCGGTTCTGCGCCGCGTTGTAGTCGAAGCCCAGGCGCGCGGTCCACGGGCCGCGGCCGTAGGCCAGCGTGCTGCCGACGCGCCACGGCGCGATCCGCGGCAGCGGCTCCCCGGTGTCGGTGTTGGTGGCCCGCACCAGGTCGCCGCGCCATTCGAGGTCGAGCGTGCCGCCGTCCTCAGCCCGCGAGAAGCCATCGGCGCCGATCAATTGCAGGTTGCCGCCGGCCTCGAGGCCGGTGAAGCGCGCCCGCACCCCGTGGTAGACGTAGTCCGCGAACACCTCGGGGAACAGCAGCCCCTMGGCCGTCTCGACCGGCGGCGGATTCAGCTCGCCGTCCGCGCTGCGCACATTGCCAGTGGCACTGAGTCCGATGTAGTTGCTGAAGCGGGTCAGGTAGGCGTTGAGCCTCGCCGTGTTGGCGCCCGACTTCCATTGGGCGCCAAGGTCCAGCCCGGTCGACTTCTCGACCTTCAGGTTCGGATCGCCGGTCTCCCAGGCCGCGGTCGCCACGTGCGGGCCGTTGGCGAACAGTTCGTAGTCTTTCGGCGCCCGCTCGGTGTAGGCCAGGTTCGAGGTCAGCTGCCACTGCGGCGACAGGTTGACCAGCCCGCCGAAAGCGGCGCTGCTCGGACTGAAATCGCGCTCGCCAACGAAGAAGCGCGTGATCTCCGGGTCGGACGGATCACCCAGCGAGCGCACCTTGACCTCCTCCGTGCGGGCACCGAAGCTCAGCCGACCCCAAGAGGTGCCGAACTCCTCGTGCAGGAACAAGGCATTCGATGTCGTGCGGCTGTTCGGGGCAAAAGCCTCCTCGCCGTTGGCCGAGAAACGCCCGCTCTCGCTCGTGAAGCCGACCATGCCTTCGAAGCCGCCGATCGGGCGGTGCCTCGCCTCGATCCGCAGGTCGTTGCTGTCGTTGGTGAAAGTGGTGCCGGGCGCCGGGCCTTCGTACTCCGTATGGCGGTACTCGGTGCGGCTCAGCTTCGCATGCACGCTGCTGAAAAATCCACCCGGCCGCCATTCCCCCTCGAGCGCGTAGCGGTCGGACCGCATGCCGATCGTGACGTCGTCTTCGGCCACGGTGCCGTAGTTGCTGCGGTAGGTGCTGGCCGAGGCACCGATCCAGCCCTGGTCGAAGAACAGCGTGCCGCCGAAGGCCCCGCCGTCGGCCTCGTTGGCCGAGTTGCACATCTTGCGTGCGAAACCAGGACGCTTCGGGTTCGCGCAGGGCAGCTCGATCGGCACCGAGACGTCGCTCGAATCGCGCCGGAAGGCATCGACGTGCAGCGCATAGCGATCGGTGCCACCCTCGAGCAGCACGCCGCCGGACTGCTCGCGGTTGCCGGTGGCGTAGCCCAGGTCGGCGCGGCCGCCGAAGCCCTCGATCGGCTCGGTCGGGATGCGGTTGTCGATCACGTTGACCACGCCGCCGACCGCGCTGCCACCGTATTGCAGCGCGGCCGGCCCGCGCAGCACCTCGAGCCGCTCGGTGACCAGCGCATCGACCGGCACCGCATGGTCATAGCTCAGCGCCGAGGCGTCGGGCGCGCTGCCGCCGTTCTGCAGGATGCGGATGCGGTCGCCGTCCTGGCCGCGGATCGTCGGCCGGCTGGCATTGGGGCCGAAATAGGTGCTTCCGACGCCCGGCAGGCCGTTGAGCGTCTCGCCGAGGGTGGACTGCGAGCGCAGCAGCAGCGCCTCGTTCGACAGCGAGGTGGTCGGCGCGATCAGGTCGGTGGCGCCCAACGGGTTGCCGGTGACGGTGATCTCGCCGAGCGAGGCGGCAGGCGCCTCAGGCGCCTCAGGCGCAGGCTGCGCCCAGGCACCCGGGGACGCGCAGGACAGGACGGACAGCACCGCGACGCCGACGCGGTGGCGTGGAAAAAGAATAGACATGAAGGAACACTCGTTGAATCGATGGACAGCCGGCCGCGCCCCGCCAGGCGGGGTCGGCAACCGGGAAACACGGGGGATTCAGCGAGTGGAAGGCGGACCGCGCGCGTCGAACAGCGCGATCCAGCGGGCGAAGACCTCGCCCTCGAGCCAGACGAAGCTGGCGGCCGGCAGCAGCACCGGCAGGAGAACCGGCGGCACGCAAGGCGCGGCCGCTCCGTGGGACAACTGGTCGTAGAGCCGGCACTCGGCCTCGGTGTGGACGCCGAACAGCGCCGACAAGCCGCGCGAGGCGGCCGCCTTGCCGGCAACCGCGGCGGTGGCGGCATCGGCATGGGGATGTGCATGTGCCGCCGCACCGTGCAGCGTGCCGTGCAGGAGGCCCAGCGTGGTCGCGGCCCAGAGCGCGAACGCGAGCACGCACAAGAGGGTGCGGGTGCTTGGGGAGCGCTGGGGGGAAGGCATTTAATCAGTTGAGGACAGAGCAAAAACTGCTGACGCAGTTTCTTGGTCTGTCCCGCAAGGTATCAGGATGGTCGAGGACAGAGCAAAAACTGCTGACGCAGTTTCTTGGTCTGTCCCGCAAGGTATCAGGATGGTTGAGGACAGAGCAAAAACTGCTGACGCAGTTTCTTGGTCTGTCCCGAAAGGTATCAGGATGGTCGAGGACAGAGCAAAACTGCTACGCAGTTTCTTGGTCTGTCCCGCAAGGTCTCAGGATTTGACCCGAGCCGCGAAAGTCTTCTGGAACTTCTCGACCTTGGGACCGACCACGAAGGCGCAGTAGCCCTGGTTCGGGTTGTTCAGGAAGTAGTCCTGGTGGTAGGCCTCGGCGGTCGAGTAGTTGGCCAGCGGCTCGACCTCGGTCACGATCGGCGAGCGATAGGTCTTGCTCTCGCCGATCTCCCTGATCACGTCCTCGGCGACCTGCCTCTGCGCCGCATCGAGGTAGTAGATGCCGCTGCGGTACTGGGTGCCGACATCGTTGCCCTGGCGATTGAGCGTCGTCGGATCGTGCACGACGAAGAAGATCTCGAGGATCTCGTGCAGCGAGATCTCGGCCGGGTCGAATGTCACCTTGACCACCTCCGAGTGCCCGGTGCGGCCGGTGCAGACCTGCTCGTAGCTCGGATTCAGGGTCTGGCCGTTGCTGTAGCCCGATTCGACGTCCAGCACCCCCTGGACGCGGTCGAACACGGCTTCCGTGCACCAGAAGCAGCCACCGCCGAGGACGATGGTTTCGGTGGGCGAGGATGGGGATGACATGGCAACTCCGGCGAAGTTTCGAGACGAACTGCACATTGTGCCGGCTTGACGCAGTGCAACACCCTCACTACATTACTAACCCGCCAGTCATTAATACCATGCCCGCCTCCCGATTCCTCAAGGACAAGCTGTGTCCCGTCAGCGCCAAGCGCGAGCGGCGCAAGGAAGCCCGTCCGGGCGAACTGCTGGAGGCGGCGCTGGACCTGTTCGTCGAGAAAGGCTTCGCCGCCACCCGTTCGGAAGAAGTCGCGGCCCGTGCCGGCGTCTCCAAGGGCACCCTCTTCCTGTATTTCCAGAGCAAGGAAGAGCTGTTCAAGGCGGTGGTGATCGAGAACCTGGCCGGCCGCTTCACCGAGTGGAACCGCGAGTTCGACGAATACGAAGGCAGCACCGCCGACATGCTGCGCTATTGCATGCGGGTCTGGTGGGAGCGGGTCGGCGCGACCAAGGCCTCCGGCCTGACCAAGCTGATGATGAGCGAAGGGCGCAACTTTCCCGAGTTGGCCGAGTTCTATCGCCGCGAAGTCGTGAAGCCGGGGCATGAACTGCTGCGGCGCATCGTCCAGCGCGGCATCGACCGCGGCGAGTTCGCGCCGGTCGAGGTCGACCTGGCGATCTACACCGTCATCGCGCCGATGATCTTCCTGATGCTGACCAAGCATTCGCCTGCGATCTGCTTCGATCACACCTCCACGATCGACCCCGAGAAATACCTGGCGCTCCAGGCCGAGACCGTCCTGCACGGCCTCTGCCGCACGCCGAAGGCTGCCGAATGAAAAGAACGATGAAATGGGCCATCGCGGCCCTGGTCCTGGTGCTGATCGCGGGCGGCGCACTGCGTGCCATCGGCGCGCGCAAGGCGCAGCAGGCCAAGCTGGCGGCGGGCAACGGCTCGGCGGCGACCGAAACGGTGGTGGAGCTGTCGGCCACCGACGTGGTGCGCGTCGCCCGCCGCGAGCTGGCCGAGACGCTGCCGGTCTCGGGCACCTTGCGGGCGGTCGATTCGGCGCAGGTCAAGGCCCGCGTGGCCGGTGAGCTGATCGGCCTCACGGTGCGCGAAGGCGACACGGTCGCGGCCGGTCAGGTCATCGCGCGCATCGATCCGATCGAATACCAGTCGCGCCTGCGGCAGGCCCAGGAACAGGCCGACTCGGCCCGGGCCCAGGCCGAGGTGGCGCAGCGCACCTTCGACAACAACAAGGCCCTGGTCGACCAGGGTTTCATCTCGCGCACCGCGCTCGAGACCTCGCAATCGAATCTGAATTCGGCGCTGTCGACGCACCGCGCGGCGCTGGCGGCGGTCGAGATGACCCGCAAGTCGCTCGACGACACCGTGCTCAAGAGCCCGATCGCCGGCCAGGTGGCGCAGCGCCTCGCCCAGTCCGGCGAGCGCGTCGCCATCGACGCGAAGATCATCGAAGTGGTCGACCTGAGCCGCATCGAAGTCGAGGCCACGCTGGCCGCGGCCGATTCGGTGGCGGTCCGCGTGGGCCAGCGTGCCACCCTACAGATCGAGGGCGGCGGCGTCGCCGACCCGAAGAGCGGCGAGCGCACGGTCGGCGCCAGCGTAGTGCGCGTCAATCCGAGCGCCCAGGCCGGCAGCCGCAGTGTGCTGGTCTACCTGCGGCTCGACCGCAGCACCGGCTTCCGCCAGGGCCTGTTCGCACAGGGCACGATCGACGTCGGCCGCACCGAGACGCTGGCCCTGCCGCTGACCGCGGTGCGCACCGACAAGCCGGCGCCCTACGTGCAGGTGGTGATCGACGGGCGCATCGCGCATCGGCCGGTCGAGACCGGCCTGCGCGGCCAGCTCGACGGCCAGACGATGGTCGCGGTGCGCGGCATCGAAGAAGGCGCGGTGGTGGTGGCCGGCAGCCTCGGCCCGCTGCGCCAGGGCACGGCCGTGCGCCTGTCGCCGGTGTCGGCCAGTGCCGCGCCGGCCCCCGCCGCTTCGGCACGCAGCGCACCCTGAGGCGGGCACGGCATGTGGTTCACCCGCGTCAGTCTCAAGAATCCGGTCTTCGCGACCATGCTCATGCTCGCCCTGGTGGTGCTGGGCGCCTTCTCCTACCAGCGCCTGCAGGTCGACCAGTTCCCGAACATCGACTTCCCGGTGGTGGTGGTGATCACCGAGTACCCGGGCGCCTCGCCCGAGATCGTCGAGAGCGAAGTCACCAAGAAGATCGAGGAAGGCGTCAACTCGATCGCCGGCATCAACGCCCTGACCTCGCGCAGCTATGAGGGCCAGTCGGTCGTCATCATCGAGTTCCAGCTCTATGTCGATGGCCGCAAGGCCGCCGACGACGTGCGCGAGAAGGTAGCCGGCGTGCGGCCCCTGTTCCGCGACGAAGTGAAGGACCCGCGCGTGCTGCGCTTCGACCCGGCCTCGCGCGCCGTCTGGTCGGTGGCGGTGCTCCCCGAGGGCGACAAGGACAAGCAGCCCAGCGCAGTCGAATTGACCAACTGGGCCGACCAGGTGCTCAAGAAACGGCTGGAGAACGTGCGCGGCGTCGGCTCCGTGACGCTGGTCGGCGGCACCAAGCGCGAGATCAACATCTACCTCAATCCGCAGGCGATGGAAGGCTTCGGCGTCAGCGCCAGCCAGGTGGTCGATGCGGTGCGCAGCGAGAACCAGGCGCTGCCGGTCGGCTCGGTGCGCTCACTCGAACAAGACCGCGTGGTCCAGATCGACGCCCGCATGGAGCGGCCCGAGGATTTCGGCCGCATCATCGTGGCCCGCAAGGGCGGCGCGCCGATCCGGGTCGACCAGGTCGCGACGGTGCGCGACGGCGCCCAGGAGATCGACAGCCTGGCGCTCTACAACGGCCAGCGCACCTTGTTGCTGTCGGTGCAGAAGGCACAGGACGAGAACACCATCCAGGTGGTCGACGGGCTGGTCAAGGCGATCGCCGAGATCAAGCCGCAGCTGCCGCCGGGCGTGCGGCTGGAGCCGATCGCGGATGCCTCGCGACCGATCCGGGTGGCGGTCGACAACGTGCGCCAGACGCTGATCGAGGGCGCCCTGCTCACGGTGCTCATCGTCTTCCTGTTCCTGAACTCCTGGCGCTCGACCGTGATCACCGGCCTGACCCTGCCGATCGCGCTGATCGGCACCTTCTGGTTCATGGCGATGTTCGGCTTCACCATCAACATGATCACGCTGATGGCGCTGTCGCTGTGCGTGGGCCTCTTGATCGACGACGCGATTGTGGTGCGCGAGAACATCGTGCGCCATGTGCAGATGGGCAAGAAGCCCTACCAGGCCTCGCTCGACGGCACCCAGGAGATCGGCCTGGCGGTGCTGGCGACCACGCTGTCGATCGTCGCGGTGTTCCTGCCGATCGGCTTCATGGAAGGCATCATCGGCAAGTTCTTCCACGAGTTCGGCATCACGATCGTGGCGGCCGTGATGATCTCGATGTTCGTGAGCTTCACGCTCGACCCGATGCTGTCGAGCATCTGGCACGACCCGGCGATCGACCAGCACGGCAAGAACGAAGCCCCCGTCACCTTCTACGACAAGACCATCGGCCGCGTCACCGGCTGGTTCGACCGCGCCACCGAGCGGCTGGCCGAGGGCTACCAGGGCATTCTGCGCTGGGCGCTGGTGCACAAGCTCGCCACCGTGTTCGCGGCCATCGGCATCTTCGTCGGCAGCATCTTCATGGTGCCGCTGCTGGGCACCGAGTTCGTGCCCAAGGCCGACTTCTCCGAGACCTCGATCAGCTTCTACACCCCGGTGGGCTCTTCGCTCGAAGTGACCGAGGCCAAGGCGCGGCAGGTCGAGGCGGTGCTGCGCGAGATGCCCGAGGTGCGCTACACGCTCAGCACCATCAACAGCGGCGACGCCCAGGGCAAGATCTACGCGAGCATCTACGTGCGGCTGGTCGACCGGCGCGCGCGCAGCCGCAGCGTCGACCAGATGTCGACCGTGCTGCGCGAGCGGCTGCGCGCCATTCCGGGCATCACGGTCACGCACGTCGGCCTGCGCGATTCGGTCGGCGGCAACAAGCCGATCGAGTTCTCGCTGCAGGGGCCCGACCTGAAGGAGCTCGAGCGACTGACCGTTCGCGTGATGGACAAGATCCGCCCGATCCCCGGCCTGGTCGATCTCGACTCCAGCCTGAAGCCCGACAAGCCGACGGTCAGCGTGGTGATCCGGCGCGACGCCGCCTCCGACCTCGGCCTCGGCGTGGCACCGATCGCGGCCGCGCTGCGCACGCTGGTGGCCGGCACCACGGTGGGCAACTGGCGCGCGCCCGACGACCAGACCTACGACGTCAACGTGCGCCTGGCGCCCGAGGTGCGCAACTCGCCGGCCGACCTGGCCCGCCTGCCCTTCCTGAGCACCGCGGTCGGCGCCAATGCCGACGGCTCGAGCCGCATCGTGCGGCTGGCGCAAGTGGCCGAGGTGCGCGAATCGACCGGACCGAACCAGATCAACCGCCGGGCCCTGGCGCGCGAGGTGAGCATCAACGCCAACGTCGACGGCCGCTCGGCCGGCGAGGTCTCGGCCGACGTCCGCGCGGCCCTGGCCGGCATCGCCTTCCCGCCGGGCTACGGCTGGCAGTTCAGCGGCTCGACCAAGAACATGCAGGAGTCCTTCGGCTACGCGGTCTCGGCGCTGGCGCTGGCGGTGATCTTCATCTACATGATCCTGGCCAGCCAGTTCAAGAGCTTCCTGCAGCCGCTGGCGCTGATGACGGCGCTGCCGCTGACCCTGATCGGCGTCGTGCTGGCGCTGCTGATCTTCCGCTCGACGCTGTCGATGTTCTCGATCATCGGCGTGGTCATGCTGATGGGCCTGGTGACCAAGAACGCGATCCTGCTGGTCGACTTCGCGATTCGCTCGCGCGAGCCTGGCGTCGCCGAGGACGGCACGCCGGTACCGGGCCTGCCGCGCGCCGAGGCCCTGCTGCTGGCGGCCCGCGTGCGGCTGCGCCCGATCCTGATGACCACCCTGGCCATGATCTTCGGCATGGTGCCGCTGGCCTTCGCGATCAGCGAAGGCTCGGAGCAGCGCGCGCCGATGGGCCAGGCCGTGATCGGCGGGGTCATCACCTCGTCGCTGCTGACGCTGGTGGTGGTGCCGGTGGTCTATTGCTACATGGACGACCTGGCCAACTGGGCCCGCCGCCGCTGGACCGGCCAGCCGAAGCCGGCCGCCGAAGCCACGCCCGTGGCGGCGCCTAAAATCGAAAGTTTGTCCTGAGTCCGCGAGGAGAAACCCCATGAACCCCACCCCCACGCTCGAGCGCCTGCGCTTCAACATGATCGAACAGCAGATCCGTCCCTGGGACGTGCTCGATCTCGACATCCTCGACCTGCTGGCCCAGATCCGGCGCGAGGACTACGTGCCCGAGGCGCACCGCGCGCTGGCCTTCTTCGACATGGAGATCCCGCTCGAGGACGCCAGCACCGCCAAGGAACCCGGCCAGTGCATGCTCTCGCCCAAGGTCGAGGCCCGCATGCTGCAGGACCTGCACGTCCAGAAGCACGAGACCGTGCTCGAGATCGGCGCCGGCTCCGGCTTCATGGCCGCCCTGCTGGCCCATCGCGCGGCCCAGGTGCTGAGCCTGGAGATCGACCCCGGCCTGGCCGCCTTCGCCGCCGCCAACCTGCGCCGCAACGGCGTCATGAACGTCGAGGTGCGCCATGCCGATGGCGCCACGCCGCTGGCCAGCGGCCCGACCTTCGACGTCATCGTGCTGAGCGGCTCGGTGGCGCGCATCCCGCAGGGCCTGCTGGGCTCACTGAACATCGGCGGCCGGCTGGCGGCCGTGGTCGGCGACGAGCCGATGATGCGCGCCCATTTCGTGACCCGCACCGGCGAAGGCAAGTGGGACGTGCTGCAGCCCTGGGACACCGTGGCGCCGCGGCTCCTGAACTTCCCCGCGCCCTCGCGCTTCAACTTCTGATCCCCCGCCCTTTCATGATCGATCAAATCCGCCCGACCGAGCTTGCCGACTGGTTCGCCAGGAACCCGAACGCGAGGCCGGTGGTGCTCGACGTGCGCGAACCCTGGGAGCTGCAGACCGCGAGCGTGGCGCCGACGGGCTTCACGCTGGCGACGATCCCGATGAACGAGATCCCGGCCCGCGTCAGCGAACTCGATCCGGGCCAGCGCATCGCCTGCCTCTGCCACCACGGCGCACGCAGCCAGCGGGTGGCCGCCTTCCTGGCCCAGAACGGCTTCGACGAGGTGGCGAACATCGCCGGCGGCATCGATGCCTGGTCGGCCCAGCACGACCCTTCCGTGCCGCGCTACTGAGCGGCCCGCGCCGCCGCCCCGCCCCGATTTTCGTATCCCCAAGGACGCTTCATGCCCGTGCCCAGGCCTCTTCCTCTTTCGGCAGCGCTCGCGACCGTGTTCGCAGCGGCGATCGCGCTGCCGGCCCATGGCCAGAGCCTGATCGAACTCTACGACGCCGCGCGCGGCTTCGACGCCACCTACCAGGGTGCACGGGCGCAGTACGACGCCAATCTGGCGCGGGCCGCGCAGGCCAAGGCCGGAATCTTGCCGGCGGTCGGGCTGTCGGGCAACGCCACCTCCACCCACCAGGAGCTCTCGACCGACAACGCGTCGCTGACCCGCGGCATCCCGACGCAGGCCGCCGGCATCAACGCCACGCAGCCGCTCTACCGGCCCGCCAACTGGGCGGTCTGGGAGCAGAGCAAGCGGCAGCTCGGCATCGCCGAGGACACCCTCAAGATCGCCGAACAGGATCTCGTGGTGCGCGTGAGCCAGGCCTACTTCGACGTGCTCTCGAGCCAGGACAGCCTGGCGCTGGTGCGGGCGCAGAAGATCGGCGTGGCCGAGCAGCTGGCCTCGGCCAAGCGCAATTTCGAGGTCGGCACCTCGACCATCACCGACACGCGCGAGGCGCAGGCCCGCTACGACCTGGTGCTGGCGCAGGAAATCGCGGCCGAGAACGACCTGCAGGTGAAGAAGATCGTGCTCGACCAGCTGGTCGGCCGCACCGGCACCCAGCCGATCCCGCTGGCCGCGCCGGTGGCGCTGCCGGCGGTCCAGCCAGCCGACATCAACGCCTGGGTCACGCAGGCCGACGACATCCATCCCGCGATCGACCAGGCGCGGCTGGGCCTGGAAGTCGCGAAGCTCGAGGTCGAAAAGGCCCAGGCCGGCCACAAGCCCACGCTCGACGCGCAGCTGGGCTACAACGTCACGAACAACCCCAACGGCAGCACCACCAGCACCACCACCGGCAAGGTGCGCGTCAATGCCGCGAGCATCGCGCTGGTCTTCAACATGCCGCTGTTCGCGGGCTTCGCGACCGAGAACCGGGTCAAGGAGACGCTGGCGCTCGAGGAGAACTCGCGCCAGACGCTGGAGGCGACCCGCCGCAGCGTTTCGCAGGCCACGCGCTCGGCCTACCTCGGGCTGATCTCGGGCGCCGGCCAGGTGAAGGCGCTCGAAGCGGCTGAAGCCTCCAGCCAGAGCGCCCTGGACGCCAACCGCCTCGGCTACCAGGTGGGCGTGCGCATCAACATCGACGTGCTGAACTCGCAGGCGCAGCTGTTCCAGACCAAGCGCGACCTCGCGGTGGCGCGCTACAACGTGCTGGTGGGCAACCTGAAGCTGCGCCAGGCCAACGGCACGCTGAGCGCCGACGACCTGCAGCCCATCAACGACACGCTGGCGATCGGCGGCCGCGCGAGCGTCCAGAGCGAAGCCTCGCCGACCCAGCCCTCGGCCGCCACCCAAAGCCCGGTGCCGGTGCCGCCGGCCTCGCTGCCGCGCCCGGGCACCTCGGCCGTCCCGGTGGTGCCGCCGGTGATCACGCCGCCCTTCAATCCGCAGCCGCCGGCGATGCCGGTGCCGCCCCCGCCGCCGGTGATCGAGCAGCTGCCGACCCGCTGAGGGTCCGGCGCCGGCCTACTTGAGTTCGCTCAGGTTGACCGGCTTGATCTTGCCGCCTTCGACCGTGGCGACCAGCGGATCGACGATGGTGCCGCCGACCGCGTCGACGCCCTTGAATTCGCCGGCGTTGGTCTCCTTCGGCAGCTTGGTCAGCGCCTCGCCGATCTTGGCCCGGATCGCGGCCGCGTCGGTGGTGGTGCCGGCGAGCTTCATCGCGCCGGCCAGTGCATGCGTCAGCGTGTAGTTGTAGGAAGACTCGGTGGTCGGGTCCTTGTCGGCGCCGTAGGCCTTGCGGTAGGCGGCGGCGAAGGTCTTGGGCCCGACTCTTTCGTCGTACGACACCGGCAGCACGCCGATCGATCCTTCGAGTGGTGCCAGGCCGCCTGTGACCTTGGCCATCTCGTCGAGCTTGGCCTGGTCCATGATCAGGAAGCCGCCCTTGAAGCCCAGTTCACGTGCCTGCTTGACCACCAGCGCGGTCGGCTCCGACGGGCCGCCGACGAACAGCACGTCGGGCTTCTCGGCCAGCACCCGGCTCACGCCGCTGTAGAAGTCGGCCGAGCGGTTGTAGGACATCGGATTGTTCGAGGCGATCGTGCCGCCCGCCTTCTCCCAGGCCGGGCCGAAGAGCTGGGTCCAGTTCTTCGCGTACTCGTGGTCGCCCGGCAGCATGCCGACCTTCTTGCCGAACTTCTTCATCTCGTAGCTGGTGAAGGGCTCGATGTAGGAGTTGAAGGTCGGCGGGATGCGGATGGTGAGCTTGTTGCCAGTCTCGGTGATCTTGGGCGTGCTCGAGTACGCCATCACGATGAACTTCTCCTGCTCGTTGAAGGCCTGCATCGCGTAGATACCGCCCGAGTGCGGCACGAACACCGCCGGGCTCTGGTACTGCTGCACCAGGCGGCGCGCATTGATCGCCGCCTCGGCCGGCGCGTACTTGTCGTCGAGCGCCACCAGTTCGAGCTTGACCTTCTTGCCGGCGACCTCGAGGCCCGCGGCATTGATCTCCTTGATGGCCATCTCCATGCCGTTGACGACGTTCTTGCCGTAGAGGGCAGCACCGCCGCTCAAGGGGCCGGTGAAGCCGATCTTGACCGTTTCCTGCGCGAAGGCGGCGCCGGCGCCGAAGGCCGCGGCGAGGGCAGCGACGAGAGGCAAGGCTTTTGTTCTGATGCTCATGGGGGTGTCTCCAGGTGGTTGAACGTTTCTCTAGTCAGTTGAGGACAGAGCAAAAACTGCTGCGCAGTTTCTTGGTCTGTCCCGCAAGGTCTCAGGCGCCGATGTAAGCCGCACGCACCGCCTCGTTGTGCAGCAGCGAATCGCGATCGCCCTCGAGCGCGATGCGGCCGCGCTCGATCACGTAGGCGCGGTCGGCGATCGCCAGGGCCGAGTAGGCGTTCTGCTCGGCCAGCAGCACCGTGGTGCCGGCCTGGTTGATGCGCTGGATGACCTCGAACACCTGCTTGACGATCAGCGGCGCGAGGCCGAGCGAGGGCTCGTCGAGCAGCAGCAGCCTGGGCCGGCCGAGCAAGGCGCGGCCGATCGCCACCATCTGCTGCTGGCCGCCCGACAGCGAACCCGCCGGATGGTCCTGTTTCTGCGCCAGCACTGGAAACAGCGCGAACACCTCGTCGAGCGAGCGCTGGATGCCGGCCGCATCGCGCCGGTGCACGTAGGCGCCCAGCGTGAGGTTCTTCTTGACCGACATCATCGGAAACAGCTTGCGTCCCTCGGGGCAGTGCACCAGGCCCGACGCGACGATCTGGGCCGGCCGCTGGCCCACCAGTTCGCGCTCGCCGAAGCGGATGCTGCCGGCGCTCGGCTTGTGGATGCCGCTGGCGGCCATGAAGATCGAGGTCTTGCCGGCGCCGTTGGCGCCGAGCAGCACCACCAGTTCGCCCGGCGCCGCATGCAGCGTCACGCCCGAGAGCGCGCGAAAGCTGCCGTAATGCAGGTCGACGCCTTCAAACCGCAACATGGTCGGCTCCCAGGTAGGCTTCGATCACCTGCGGGTCGCGGCGGATCTGCTCCGGCGTGCCCTCGGCGATCTTGGCGCCGTTGTTCAGGACGACGATCTTGTCGGCCAGTCGCATGATCATGTCCATCTTGTGCTCGATCAGGCAGACGGTCTTGCCATGGTCCACCAGCTTGCGGATCAGGGCCGCGAGGCCCACGGTCTCTTCGGGGTTCACGCCGCCGGCCGGCTCGTCGAGCAGCAGCAGTTCGGGGTCGGTCGCCAGCGCCAGCGCGAAGGCGACGCGCTTGCGCTCCTCCTGCGTGATGTCGGCGGCAATGCGGTGGGCCACATGCGACAGGCCGACGAAGTCGAGCGCCTCGCGCGCCTTCTCGCGGCACAGCCGCTCTTCTTCCTGCAGCCGGCGGGTGTTGGCGAGCACGTCCCACAGGCCCGACCTGGTGCGCAGGCGGTGGCCGACGATCAGGTTGTCGAGCACGGTGGCGTTGTCGAACAGGTGCGTGGTCTGGAAGGTGCGCGCGATGCCGAGCTTGGCCACGTGGTCGGGCCTGAGGCCGGTGACATCCTGCCCGTTGAAGCGGATGCGCCCCGAACTCGGCTTGTGCGTGCCGGCCACGAGGTTGAAGAAGGTGGTCTTGCCGGCGCCGTTGGGCCCGATGATCGCGCTCACCTGCCCGCGCTCGAAGCGGGTCGAGATGTCGTCGACCGCGGTGAGGCCGAAGAACTGCTTGGTCAGCGATTCGATTTCAAGCATTGTTCTGCGCCTCCTGCGCCGCGGCGCCCGGGGTGGCCGCCTTCGCGGCCTGCGCCGCGTCCGCGCGCTGGGCCCGCCGCTTGAGCCAGGTGCCGACGATGCCGTCCGGCAGGAAGATGATCAATGCGATCAGGACCGGGCCGAACACCACCATGCGATAGTCCTGCAGGAACTGCAGGCTCTGCGTCAGCCAGGTCACGATGAAGGTGCCGAGCAGCGGGCCCAGCAAGGTGCCGATGCCGCCGACCAGCACGAACATCACGAGGTCGAAGGTCACGGCCTCGCTCGCCAGGTCGGGGCCGAGAAAGCGCACCTGTCCCGCATAGAGCGCGCCCGCGAAGCCGGCGTACACCACCGACAGCACGAAGGACAGCGTCTTGGTGCGCATCAGGTCGATGCCGAGCGCCTCGGCCAGGTCGTCGCTGTTGCGCACCGCCATGAAGCTGCGGCCCAGCAGCGAACGCACGATGCGCGCCATGATCCACAGGCCGAGCACCAGGAAGGCCAGCACCAGGTAGTACTGCGACAGCGGCGTGCCGAACTGCAGCGGACCGATGCCGGTCGGCGCCGGGATGCCCATGATGCCGACCGGTCCGTGGGTCAGGCTTTCCCACTTCTCGATCAGCAGGAACATGATGTAGCTCACGCACAGCGTGAAGATCGAGAAGTAGTGGCCGCGCAGGCGCAGCGACAGCAGGCCGATGAAGTAGCCCAGCACCGCGGTCACCACGCCGGCCGCCAGGAAGGCGATCCAGAACGGCACCTGGTGGTCGACCGTGAGGATGCCGACCGTATAGGCCCCCACCGCCATGAAGGCGCCGTGCGCGAGGTTGAACTGCCCGGTGTAGCCGGTGATCAGGTTCATGCCGAGCGCGGCGATGGCCATGATGAAGGCCTGTGTCGCCACCGAGATCAGGTAGTTGTTCTGGGCGAACAGCGGGAACACGAGCGCCGCCGCGGCCAGCAGCGCCCAGCCGGTCTTGCCTTGCAGCCAGTTCATCAGCGCGCTCCCTTGGCGGTGAACAGGCCCTGCGGGCGGAACGACAGGATCACCACCAGCAGCACGAAGGCGATGATGTCCTTGTAGTCGGTCGAGAAGTAGAAGCCACCGAAGCTCTCGGCCATGCCGATGATCAGCCCGCCCACGATCGCCCCCGGGAAACTGCCCATGCCGCCCAGGATGATGATCACGAAGGCCTTGGTGATGACCAGGTTGCCCATCGCCGGGTACACCAGGTTGATGGGCGCGTAGAGCACCGCCGCGACCGCCGCCAGCGCGCCGGAGATCGCGAACACCAGCAGGGTCACGCGGGTGGCGTCGATGCCCACCAGGGCGGCGCCGTCGCGGTTCTGGGCCATCGCGATGATGGTCGAGCCGATCACCGTGTGGTTCAGGAACAGGTGCAGCAGCACCATCAGGCCGAAGGCGCCGGCGATGATCAGGAGCCGCTGCAGCGGCGCCGTCAGCCCGAAGACCTCGACCACCTGGCCGTAAGGCGTCGGCATGCGATGGAAATCGGCGCCGAACAGCGCCTGGGCGCCGGCCTCGAGAAACAGCAGCACGCCGATGGCGGCGATCATATCGTGCAGCTCGGGCGCGTTGCGCAGCGGGTGGAACACCAGCCGCTGCGTCAGCATCGAGATCGCCGCCACGATCGCGGCGGCGCCGGCCATCGCGAGCCAGTAGTTGAGGCCCATCTTGGCCATCAGGTAGTAGCCCGCAAAGGCACCCGCCATGTAGAACGCGCCATGGGCGAAGTTCGGCACGTGCAGGATGCCGTAGACCAGTGTCAGGCCCAGCGCCACCAGGCTGTAGACACCCCCGACGGTCAGGCCGTTCAGGAGTTGCTGAAAGAACATTTCCACATGATTCCTCGGTGTGACCCAGGCGATGCAGCCGCGGCTGCATCGAACGCGCCGAGCCATTGTGGAAGCAGGCGCGGCGGCGCCGACTAAGGTTTGTCCGGAGGCGGCGTCGCCTTGGAGACTCGCGCTCCTACCGGGCGGTAGGGTGCAGAATGCGGCTCCTGGAGGTCCCCCATGACACGCACCGTTGCCCAGAAATGCGCCGACTTCCGCGCGCTCCACGCCGCGGGCTCCTTCGTGCTCCCGAATCCCTGGGACATCGGCAGCGCGCGCTACCTCGAAGGCCTCGGCTTCAAGGCCCTGGCCACCACCAGCTCGGGCTGCGCCTGGTCGCTCGGGCGGCCTGACGGCGCGCTGTCGCGCGAGACCGTGCTGGCCCACTTGCGCGCCATCGTGGCGGCCACCGACCTGCCCGTGAATGCCGACTTCGAGAGCGGCTTCGCCTCCGATCCCACAGGCGTTGCGCAGAGCGTCCGGCTGGCGATCGACACCGGCGTGGCCGGTCTGTCGATCGAGGATTCGACCGGCGATCCCGCGCATCCGTTGTTTGACATCGATGTTGCGGTGGCGCGCCTGCGCGCCGCCCGCGCCGCCATCGACGAAGCCGGCGGCGACGTGCTGCTGGTCGGGCGGGCCGAGAACTTCTTCGCCGGCCGGCCCGACCTGGACGACGCCATCGCACGCCTGAAGGCCTATTCGGAGGCCGGCGCCGACTGCCTCTATGCGCCGGGCATCCGCACGCGCGAGCAGATCGCGGCCGTGGTCGCCGCGGTGGCGCCGAAGCCGGTCAACCTGCTGGTCGGTTCGACCAGCGAACTGACGATGAAGGACATCGAGGCGCTGGGCGTGCGGCGGGTCAGCGTCGGCGGCGCGCTCGCGCGCGCGGCGTGGGGCGGGTTCATCCGGGCCGCACGCGGCCTCGCCGACGAGGGGCGCTTCGACGGCTTCGCGGAGGCTGCTTCAGGGAACGAGTTGAACGCGTTCTTCAAGGGCGGCGGCGCTTGAGATCGATACGGCGGCGCAGCCCTTCAGCATTCGGATGCGCTGCCGATATGGTTCTCATGAACACCTACCCTACCTCCAGCCAGGCGACCGGTGTCGCCCGCACCCTCAGCAAGCGCATTCCCTGCACGATCGTCGTCTACCAGACCTCGGAAAGGGAGTTCGTCACGGCCCGCTCGAACGACCGGGTCAGCGGACTGATCCAGGGGGTCTACCGCGACGGCTACCTGTTGCCGCTGGCGCATCGGGTCGAGCTTCCGGGACGCTGAGGGTCAGGGCGCTGTCGCCCAGTTCTCGACCGACAGCCCCTCCACACGGCGAAACTCACGCTCGTTGTTGGTGACGAGCACCCAGCCTTCGGCGCGCGCATGCGCCGCGATCCAGAGGTCGTTGTTGCCGATAGGCTGGCCGATGCGCTCGAGGCGGCTGCGAATCTCACCATAGTGCTGGCTCGCCGCTTCGGTCAGCGGCGCGATCCGGATGGCGTGTTGCAGTTGCTCCAACACCACCAATGCCTTGTTGCGGGCCTGGCTCTTTTCGGCACCGTATTGCAGTTCACCGAAGGTGATGGCCGACATGGCCAGCACATCAGGCGCCAGTTGCTCGAAGCGCGCCCGCACGGCCGGTGGATTGTGCTTGGCAATGTAGATGCAGATATTGGTGTCAAGCAGGAAGCGGATGGCCATCAGAAGGTCTCGCGTTCCTGGGGTGGACCGTCACCGCGGCCTCCGGCCATGAAATCGGCCGGCATGCGGACCAGTGCGTCGAGGATCGTGACCGCGCTCACGGGCCGCTCGCGCAGGACGACGTCGTTGCCCTGACGAAAAATCTCCACCTGCTCCGCGTTGAAGCGGAACTCCTTGGGCAACCGCACCGCCTGGCTGTTGCCGGACTGGAAGACACGGGCATAGGTCATGCGGGCTCCTTTTGTATATACAAAGAGTATATACTTTCGCGGAGTCTTGTCAATTGCCCCGCCCGAATCAGGCGGTGATCTCTACCCGGTTGCCATCCGGATCCAGCACCACGCTCTCGTAGTAGCCGTCGCCGGTCCGCCGCGGCCCGTCGAGCACCGGATAGCCGTCGGCCTTCAAGCGCTGCGTCAGTTCGTCGACCGCGCTCTCGGAGCCCAGCGACACCGCGAAATGCGTCAGGCCCATGCGTTGGGCGCCCGGCTCGATGGCGACCGGATTCAGCGTGCTGGTCGTCATCGCCTCGATCCGCGCACCGTCGCCGAAACTCAGGAAGCAGGACGCAAAGCCCTTTGCGGGATTGACGTAGCCGCTGCCCGCCGCGGCACCGAAGTAGTCGACGTAGAAGCGCTTGAAGCGTTCGAGGTCCTGGGTCCAGAGGGCGATGTGTTCGATGCGCATGGGTCGCTCCGATTGAGATCGCCCTCATTTTGCATCGGCGCCCCATGGCGGACTCCGGGCGTCAAGCCAATGGCGGATCGTTCTCGCGGCCGAAATGCCGAGGCTTGCCCATGGCACCGATGAAATCTGCGATCGCTTCGTCGGCGGCGGTCGCGTCGGCCAGGATCAGGCCCGGGTCGGCAGAGCCATCCGGCATCGTCATCGGTATCTGCGCTTCGGCGAGCAGTGCTTGCGAGGCGCCGAAAGCCAGGATGGTCTTGCAGTGCCAGTATTGCGCGCGCACGAACTCGAGCGTGTGGGCGTCCGCATCGAGCGCGGCGACCGCATCTGCGCCGTCCGGCAGCACCAAGGCGTCGAACAGGAAGCCAGGCGAGTTCTCCAGGGTCGCGTCGGCCGCGAATTTCTCGCCGCCCATCCCCACACAGGTGCCGAGACGGGCTGCCACCAACCGGGGCACGGCGCCCGCCGCCACCAGCGCTGTCAGCAGCTTGCCCAGCGATGCGCCTTCGACGCCGTTGGCAACCAGCACCGCGATCTTGCGCGTCCGGATGCCACCGTCGCCGGGCCTGGCCAGGAGCGACAACGCCGGCGAGCTTTCGACTTCGGGGGACGCCGGATTCTCCAGCGCCTTCGGCATCGGGGCGGGCAGGTCCATGCCGAGGTCCTGCGCCAGCCGCGCCGCCAGGTCGGGCGCCGCGTTGAGCAGGCTGGCCACCACGCGCTC